>JAEORO010000041.1 GCA_016840855.1 Candidatus Thorarchaeota archaeon
GTAACATTTTCAAGGAAGGGAGTGTTACCTGGCGTCTTGATTATCCGTATCTGCGTAGGACGCTCAACAACGTTTGCTGAGATTGTTCTTAAAGAAGAACGATAATACGGCGCTCCACTAAATGAAACAGATACATTGAGTTGATAGGTATCTGGAGGACCGAGAGCCGATGTATCGACTTCAATCAGGTATTCACCAAGCCCATTATCAGTAACCCAATAATCAGCTCCAAGCACTAGAGTGAGTGGATCACTACTAACTTGTACTGTTGCTCCAGAGATTCCTGTTCCGGTTGTGTCATCGCTGTAAGTAATTGTAAATGTTAGAATAGTTAGGTATGGTGCGTTATCTGGACTCTCATATCCAATCTGCGTCGATCTTTCAAGAACAGTGAATGCAAAGTACTCAAAAGCGTCACTTACATACGAAGCGCCACTATAGACTATGCTTGCATTGATGTAATATAATTGAGGTACACCAAGTATTGATGAGTTAATAGTAACTATGAAGTGCCCATCAGCTATTGGAGTTACGCTGTAGGATGCAGGATCCACATCTAAAGTAAGGGCACCTGACATTCCTAATGTACTTCCAGATATGAGATCCGTATAGACAAACTCGATTGTGACATTGTTACCCCACTGACCAGGAGTAAACGGTAGATGCGTCAACTGAGAGCTGCGTAGTAAGACAATTACAACAAATTGCTGGTTTTGGACATCAGTATAGAAAGGCGCACCATCCCAAGTTAGATTGAGATGTAATGTTATCGGACCCACACCACCCAAGGTTGTGGTGTTAATCACTATGGTAAACTCTTTAGTAATTGCATTAAAGGAATATGACCAATCGACACCTACTTCATTGATATTAATGCTCAACGAGGGAGAATCAGCTATTTTCTTGGTTCGAATCGAATCAACAAAGGAAAATACTAGATCTGCATCCTCACCATAGGAAGTTGGAGGAACTTGAGTATAGTCCACATAGGTTGGTCTTTCGAGAACCATCAGAAATACATTGATTGTTTGATTCTCGTAGAATGGTAAAGCTCCACTCTTCCATAGAAAGGCAATCTCAACCTCGAACATTCCTATTCCTTCTAGATTGGTGCTGTTCAGTTGGAAGCTATAATACACGGTCGGACCGTTAATGAGGATTTCAAGGAAGAAATCGTTACCTGTGACTGGATTTGTGCCAATTGGTGTGAATGATATTGATACAGCACCTGTGGCATTCGAGATATAGGTGGAATTAATGAGATCATAGTACACAGCCGAGAAAGTGAAATTATCCAAATAGTAGGTTGCAACAGGGGCTGTTTCTAGATAAAGATCTGTCTGAGTTCCAACCAATCTAAATGAGGGGTTTAATGATTTGGGCTGAAGCTTCAGTACTGGTCCCGTCCAACTAATTTGGATTGAGAAGTCTTTCCAACCAACTGTTGACCATTGTGATGTTGGAACAGTGATGTTGTAATGCCCTGACCCTAAATCAGTGACTATGTAGGTCAAAGAAGTAATGCCAGGTGTTGTTACAGAGATGTGAATATAGCCAGAGCTGTTATCTATACCAGTACCAAGATCTGTATCAAGATAGTAAACAAGTATGTAGGTATCAACGCCATAAAATGTCTGCGAAATTGGTTCATCGAGTGTGAACAATGTTGTGTGGGATCTAACAGTTACAGTAATTGAGATTGTATGATTTTGCATCATTGCACCTGAGAAGGTCACTTTGACTGCCGAGCTACCGAGAGGTGTCGAATCAGTCGTAAGTATAGTCAGGATATACGTCCCAGGTGTTGTTTCAAGAATGCTGTATGAACCAGTCCAGTCGCACAAGATTGTATCATTCAAACCAGTCAATGGAGTGTTATGGTCTGCATCTGTCCATTTGAAGCTCAATGAACGTGCTTCGCCAACTGGTATGTTCACAACGTTCTGCAGATATGTTACCTTTGTGTACAGCTCACGAACCTCAACATAGAGTAGATACTTTTGAGGTAGGATGTATGGAGCGGTGCCTGTGATCTCAACCACATAGTCACCCATGGCAGTAAATGTCGTGTTCAACCAGAACAAGTAACTACCAGGAGAACCAGCTACAGGCGTAACGCTGTAGTAGCTAGACCAGTTACAGTCGAGCGAACCGGTGACAATGGGGGATCCAAGATAGTCTTCGAATCCCATTCTAAATGAACCATTATATCCATATGGTATTGATAGACCTGGAGAGTCTGGAGCTTCTAATACAAGATTTCCGTCGAAATTGAGGTTTATTGTAAGTACGTCTTGAACAGTATCGAAGTGTGGGTGTGTCCATTCAATATTGAGTGTATATTGCCCCTTCTGTGGCAAATCACCAGAGTCAAGAGTAATTAGATACTCTCCATTACCTCCTTCTCCAAAGTATTTTGTACCTGTTGTCCAGTTATAACTCATCTGTCCACCTGACACAGTAACTCCAGAAATATCAGCATCATTGATGCGTATTCTGACCAAGAAAAGATCGGGGTATGTAACATTAGTAATCCATGTCGAAACAGCATCGGTGGGATTCAGTAGAGTTGACGTTGATGCATGAATAATATTGAATGTTCGCTGGAAGAATCCTGTCTTATTCCAACTAGAACCTCCAATACTGTTGTTACAGAATGCTTGGATAAGCCATTCTCCTGCAGAAGCATTAGTACCAAACGTCAACATTCTTGAATTTGCATAACCAGTACTGTTCACAGGAACAATCTCAGAATACCAGCTTGTGCCAGAGGGTGAGAATAAGGTTATGTTTACGTCCACGCCTGCAAATTGAGCACCTACATTGACTCCGAAATACGCGGTATCATCAGCCCGAAGATCAACGCTTCTCGCAGAGGTTCCTACCGTGGCACTGGTCATGAGTAAGTCTGTGATCATGTTAGCACCTTTACTCTTAATGAGCCAGTACCCCCACCTATCGAGATACGGATATGCAGTGATGTTTGCATACCACTCAGGACCATGTCCCTCATCCCAAGACGAGATGTTCAAAGTTGTAAGTAAAGGCGAACCAACAAAGTACACGTCTCGATTTTCTGGTAAAGAGATATTGAAGTAATATCTGTTGTCATACCCATCAGGTATATCAGCGAAGAACCATGTCATGTATTCAACTACGGTGGAGTTTGTTGTTACAAAATTCTCTCCAAACGCAGATGGATCTTGTGTTGTAAGTGTTGTTGATAAAGTCCTAGCGTAGAGATTAGTTTCTACATTGAAGTCAACCCATATATTACGATCTGGATTTGGTGTAGATGGAGTTGAACTCCAAGAAAAGGACACATCAACTGGACTAGCTGTCCATGTTGGTGATGGGATTTGAGTCACGTTACCTAAACCAGGAATTGATGTACCACCAATATCATAATCATTTACATCAAGTCCATTCATTTTTAGGTTGACATCACTCGGATTTGCCTTTGTTTTTAGGTATAGTTCTACATTATCGACGCGGGCATATGGGTCAAGATCGGGACTGTAGTTGACTGTTTGTTGGCTATACAAGCCTACCGTTAACATTACACCATCAGACAAATCAAAAAAGGATAAATCAGGCAAGACAATTAAACCGCTATCATACCAAGTCTGAACAGCTTCTACTTCACCAAATGATTTCTGCCAAACCCGTTGCGCATAATCATTTGTTTCTATTGAAACAAATATGGCTACAAACCCATTTGGTCCCCAAGCTGGATCGGTGTCAATCCAATAGTCAAGCCTAAATCCAGCCCACACAACATCACCTCGATCAACTGTGAAAGTTTGTTGAGCCCATGCTCGCTCCTCGAAATATGGATCACCACCTTCTGCGATTTCAAACTGAACACAGTCATCACCTACTCCGTGACCATCATTCAACCAGGTTGCAGAGGGAGCAGCCCCACCCCCAAGACTTACTTGGTTTAGAGTCCAACTTGAAGGACTATTCTCCATATCTGGATCCTGAACCCAAGTTCTGTTTTCAGTCAAATCTGTTATTTCAACAAATAGCTCATGGCCTTCCCAGCCAGTCCCAATAGGGACAGCAACTGACGTATTGCTAGTACTACTATTGGATGCAAAGTATCTCATTTGGTTGTCACTAAAGAAATCACTTCTGTTACCATAAGCTTGAGCAGGTAATCCAGATGAAACACCTGACCACATGGTCCAACCTTGTTGGGAAAGCGAATAATACGGTTTAGATTCAATTAGAGGAGTTGATACACTTTGTGCTTCTTGAAGGGTCTCTGAATTTGATGGTAATAGGATATTTGAAGTTTGTAAGATTCCAATTGCATTTAATGTATTAAAGACCATTAGAAATGTGATGAGCATCAAGAATGGTAGTTTAAACTTAGGCTTCATTCGTCCATCCCTCCTATCTCTTCAAGAAGTGCTTCAATCTCCGACTTTGATAGATTCCGGGCTTGTTCTATCATAAGATCGGCTTCGGTTTCTTCAATACCCATCTTAATCAGACGCTCTCTCAAGTGCAGCAGCTCTTCTTCAGACAGACGTTCTTCAACTACTTCAGATGGCGCGCCTTCTTCCACAATCTTTTCAGCTTCAGCAAGCTCCCGAGCTCGTCGAGATCGCTCCTGCTTGAGAACTTCGTTGATGAATCCAGCTCGTTCACTTGGTCTCATCTTGTCAAGATCTTGACGTAGAGTGTCAATGTCATCAGGAGTAAGACCTACTACTGTCGCCAATTGTTCAAGTAGTTGCTCGACATCCATGATGGTTACATCAACTGTTGACAAAGAAATGTCGTCAACGGTCTTCATAATTCCAACTTTCTTTAGATCCTCATTCATCATTGCTAGAAGCATTGAGCGTCTAAGCGGGACATCTGCGGGCTTTGGTATCATTCTACGTTCTAGAGTTCTAATCATTCGTCTTATGATACGTAATAATTTCGGCACTGAAAGAACTCTGAAATACAATGCACCTAAAGCTGCGATTAAGAGGACGAGAATAGTACTGATCCTAAAACCTGAAACCAATGCTTCTTGTTCAGGACTCAAATCTGTGTAGATATCAAACTCAACAGTTGCCGATTGGTAGTCATTTTTACTAAATATGATTTGAAGTCTATAATAAGCTAAATCTGGGGCACGGAATGCTAGTGTATACGTGCCATTTCCATGGTTTATATCCAGACTTGTTTCGTGAATAAGATCTGAAGTCGCTAAGCTACTTCTTGATACGACGGTTATTTCAGCATCAGAAATTGCTATGGAATGGTCTGTGTCAAAGTAGGTTACGTTAATCAAGAATACACGACCAACAAAAATCAGAGAAGGAAGCGCAGTAGTTGTTAATTCTGTAGCAATCTCCCGAATAGTCAAGAAAAATTCAATTTCACCACGAGAGTAGTTACCTCGAGATATGGATATTCGTATTTGATAGGGTGAAGCTCTATCCTGCAAAGGTGTGGCTAGATTTGCTTCATCAGGACCAAAAGCGTAGGAGCCATTGTGAAGGTTAGTCAATTGAACTGTACCAAATTCCCAATAAGCTGTCGCCAGACCATCTTCAATCCATTCACCGTTAAGATCATCCCAGAATCCGAACAGCATTGTATAATCATCGTATACAGCAAATTCCGCTTCTAATTCACCCATAATTATTGTTCTAATTGGATTTACAAGAAGCTTCAATAGAGTTGAAGCAAATCGGAAGTTTTCTTTTCGGAACGAAACTGAAATGTCATGGGGTATACTTCCAGCACGAACTAATGATGTATTCAAAGTAAGAGAGTATGTGCCATTTCCATAATCTATGAGAGAACCTTTGAATTGTTCCAAAGTATAGTTGGTAATTGCGCCAGGTATTCCTTCATTAGAATGTGTATCATTGAAGAATAGTCGAAATGTGACTTCTTCACCATAATATGCATTGAGAGTTGCGGATGTAATGAGTACAATGTCAGTTTCAACAACCTCAACAGCTAATGTGAATTGAATTGAAGAAGGTGTATAACCAGGCTTAGCACTTGAAATAATGACTGTCCATTCCTGCACGCCAAGTGGTGTTGTGTCTATAAGCGCGCAATAATAACCGGGTGTTGCAAGTTCAGATAAATTACCGACTAATGGACCCACACCAAATGATAGAATCGCTTCAGAAACAAAAGTGTTCAAATCTGTGTTGTTAAGGTAGACTGTGATATTTGCCAAATCACGATAGTTTACAGTCACTATGAAATCTGAAATAGCAATAAGACTTGTAGAAAGTTCTGTAATTTCTATTGTTAGTTGCATGCTTCTGCTCTTGTAGTTTGCAGAGGATGCTTGAATGAGAATTTGATGAGTTCCCACAGGTACACCTGATACAATAAACTCAACTACATACTTACCATCGAGTACAGACCAGACAAGCTGACCAGATCCTCCAATCCAGCTATAGGTTACAAGTCCATCAACTATTGGGGAACTATTGGAGTATAGAAGGTAGTCTATCTCAATTCTGACAGGTAATCCGTTGACTGTTGAGAGCGGGTCAAGCGAACCTGAAATCTTCGATGCAATTTTATCAATACGTATCTGGAAATCTCTCTGTCTTGTTTCATAATTCAGTAAGAATGAACTAACTGTAATTGTATATTCACCAGCACCAATTTGCCAGCTCTGGATAGTACAGGTATAAAGGCCACTCCCTACTGATGTCATATTGACTGCAATTGAAGATATGGTAAGATTGACATACGCACCATCAATGGGACTTCCATTTCTTGCATCGGTAATATTTGCCTGAAAATCAATAGGATCGCCCCAAAGTGGATTTGTTGGAACGAATGAAAGCTCTATTTGAACTGGAACTGCAGCTAATAGGATATCCGCTAGAATTGTCTTATTTTGGTGTAGATACTTTGAAGCAGATATTGAAAATGAATACAACCCTGCATCCATACCGGATGTCTGGATTATCATTTCATATACACCAATATCAATCATGCTTATTGTTGCTATTGTTGGATATGTTGAGTTCCAGTTGCTAGTAATGTTGGCATCTGGAATTCCAACACCAAATTCGATTGCAGTGTATGTGATGTTCGCATGAATCTCATCGCCAAGATAGTAGATTACCCCCTGCGGGAGCGTGAAACTGAGAGTTGTTGATACTGAATTTACAACAACAGAGAAACTAAGGTTTGTGACATTCGTATAGAATGGAGTTCCATACCAAGAGATATTGACAGTGAAATAGTATCTCCCTAATCCATACAAAGTTGTGGTATCTACAAGAATCTGATACGTCCCATCTCCTTTATCACTAATCCAACTGGTGAAACTCGTTGAATTTACAGAACCAACGGAAACGTCGGCTCCAGCTATACCGCTTCCAGTAAGGTAGTCACTATAATAGATCAGGGTGCTGATATTGAAGAAATAATATGCTGGAGGTGTTGACAAAACTGAGGCTTGTGTAAATCTCGTCGAGATTGTCACTTGCGTTGTCGTTGTTGAATTATCATAATACGGTGTAACATCACCCCAATGGAATAAAATCGTAATTGGATATGCATCAACAAGTTCTGAGGTCAATAGAGTGGAACTAAATGATATTAAGTAAAAACCATTCTGATCAGTTAGTGTGTACTCAGAATCAAGAATCTGTGTGCTACCACCATGAGTTAGAGTCAATACAGATTTTGTGAGTGGTATTCTTGTACCATTTACATCATCAACTACGGTTATTTGAAACTCGACAATTTCGAGGAAAGGTGTAGTCAGAGGTGATCGAGTTACAGAGATTGTTGCGTATCTTCTTACAACATCAATGGAAACATCTATGATTCTGCTCCGGTAGAATGGGACCCCTGCTTTACTTGCTGAAACTGTAATTGTATATTGACCAAAGTTACCGAGAGCAAGGGTTGAAATTCTTATGCGATAGTCTCCACTTGGGAGGGCATCAACCCAGTAGTTGATTCCTAGCTGGAGTGTTGCATTTACACAGGTCGCAGTTATTGTTGCTCCAAGAATGGATGCATAGGTGTTATCATCAATGTATGATACAATGATCACAGCTTCCTCTAAGAAAACAGCAAGTGATGGAACTTCGCTCGTTAATTGAGTTCTTCTCTGAATTAGAGTTAGATAGAAGAAATCGTTGGCATTGTAACAAAAGTTTGTTCCCGTGTAAGCTATGGACGCATTCACTGTAAAGATACCTAGAGATGGAAAGACGCTTGTATCAAGTGTGACAGTATAAGTACCATCCATATTGTTGTCGACATCATAGAAACCAGTGAGTGATGCGTCAAGCGTCAATGTTCCAGTACTCAATAGAGATTGGCCATCAAGATCCCTGTAAGTAAATATGATAATCAATTCATTCCCATATTGAATTGATGTGTATGAGCCATGTTCGAGATTTGTGTACCGATTCCGTATTGATATGGAAATCTGAATGTTTGTACGATTCTGATAATAGGGAGATCCAGACCATTCAACATCGAGATGGAATGTATAGGTACCTACATTGTTCCACCATGTAGTATCAAGTGTAAGGACGAACTGCTGAGTACCCGCTAAATATGTTGAAGCAATGAGAAGGCCGACTTCCTGAACTTCATAGCTAAGTTGTGCATCATCAGGAATTCGTGAACCTGAAAGTACATCAATGTAGGAGAAAGTTAAGTTAACCTCATCACCATATGGGACTGTTGGCAAGGGACTCCATAACACACTAGTTTGTCGATATCGAGTAAATACTGTTATTGCTAAGGTTCGATTCTCATACAGTGGTAGCTGGCCATCTGTCCAATTTGCATAGATACGAAGCTGGCATCCAATAATTCCGCTCAAATAAATAGTGTCAAACGAAATCCGATATTCTCCATTACCTAATTCTGTGATAGCCATTAGACTCTGCGTTAAGGTTTGCCCAGGTGTCAACACATCTATGAAGAAATGGACATTGAGAGGGTATGCACCTGTGCTATTTGTAACACCTGTACTGTTGCTCACATCCCAATACACAACTGAAAATGTAATATTCTCTCCATAAGGCGTTGCAATCGGATTTATACCAATATACAGGTCTGTTGGGCTCCCAGCAACCCTTGCCCGAACGTTGAGGACCTTATTGTCATGTTTGGGTTGTGGTCCGGTCCAATTCGCATAAACGACAATGTCTTTCCATCCAATTGAGCCCCACTGATCTGCTCCGATTCTTATAATGTATTGACCTTGTTGACTTCCATTTACTACAGTGAATTGTAGCAATGGTATTCCAGGAGCTTCTGCATAGATTAGGACATCATTACCAATAATGCCAGTTTGGGTAGTGATATCAAAATAAAGGACATAGATTGTGATTTGGCCAGTATATGGTGTGGGTTCAATAGGATTATCCAAAGACAGAGAGGTTAGGTGGGTGACGATATTAATACCAATATCAAAGGTGTGATTCTGATAAGCAAAACGATTGACATCAAAAACAACTGTAAAACCTTGTATAGGATCAGAATCAAGGGAGTTGAAGGTTATATCATACTCTCCAGGAGCACTCATCACGATATTATAATCGGACCAATTACAAGAGATTGAACTCTCAGCACCGGATATTGGGAGATCATGGTCGGTATCCCAATATGTTAGCGTAATGGTTTCTTGATATCCGACTGGTAATGCCAGAATACTTTGAGATACAGATACAGATGTGAAAATTTGTCTAACTTCAACAAAAAGGAGAACCTTCGAAGTGATATAGTAGTCTTTCTGTGCAGTGACAATAATGGCGTAGGTGTCTAGGTCTGAATTGTTAGTTGTGATTGTCAAAGTGTAATTACCGGGATCTCCAATTACTGGATCGATCGAGTATGATGAGTCAGTCCAATTACAATAAAGAGCAGCATTATCGATACCATCACCTTCAGAGTCAGCGTAGAAGAGTTGAAGTATTGCATTATCACCACGTGGAACCTGTACACCAGGTGCACTTGCTGACTTTAGTGTTGTTTTTTCAACAACATTGATGACAAAGAATCGTTGAAGAGGGTCAAAATACGTTTTACTCCAAGTTATGCTAATCACATAGCGTCCCGGAAGCCCTAAGTCTCCGGTATTAAGAACGACACTATACTCCCCTGTGCCCATATCATTTAGAGGATGGGTGCCTGTTGTCCAATTATATGAGGCAGACCCCCCAGGTAGTAGGAATCCATTATCTGAATCGTTAACACCAATTTGGAGAAGCATGTCCTGACCATATGTAAGATTTCGTTCCCATGTCAGTATTGATTCTCTGGGATAGGCAATGTACATGTCGGAACCATGTTCAATTGAAAAAGAACGAGAATAGAATCCTACATTCTCAACAGGAGAACCGGATATTGAATCATTCACAAATGCTTGGACTCTCCATTCTCCAATTTCCGCAGAAAATGCGTCTAAACTGAGGTCAGTTGTTTCAGCAATCCCAGAGGAAACAACAGCATTCATTGTATTCCATAGTTCACCTAACGTATTGTAAACATTAAATGTCACAATAGCACCATTGTATATTGAATCGAGATATGCTCGAAAACGAACATTATCATTGGCTCGATAAGTTTCAGTTTTAGTCCACGCTGCACCACTTGACATTCTTAAATCTTGGATGATATTATCAGAATGTCCAGCAATCCTCCAGAAGCCATTTTGGTAAGTCCCAACTACTCCCTCGTATACTGAAATATTCAAACTATCTGAAGTTGCAGACCAGTATGGAAAATTAACTCCAGGAAAACGAGGCTGCGAAACCATGTCAATCGCGAGAGTGTTTGATTTACTTGCGTTGAAATAGAAGAAATTCGAGTATCCATTTGGAACAGCGATATAATAATATGTTAGCCATTGGACCTGACTTGCATTTGAAATTGTATAACGAGTCCCTAGGCTTTGAACATCAGCTTCGTACAAAGAAGATTGACCTACTTTTCTAGCATATACTGTCATGTCAACTGAAAATGTTACGCGAATATCTTGGTTAGGATTAGGATTGACTGGAGAAGGAGTCCAACTAAAAGTAGCATTTACAGCACTACCACTCCACGGTGTTGTTGTTGATTGCCAAACAGAGCCCAAACTCCACAGCCAACTTAACCCATCTGAGGTATTGGTAACTGTTTTACCGTTCATTTTCAGATTAACTTGACTAGGAGTTACTCGAGATTTGACGAAGATCCTAACATCATCCATTCGGACTTCTGGATTAAGTTGAGGATTACATCCAAATGACCGAGTGGTTCTCATACCAACTTGCAGAACAAAGTTTGATGAAGTAATAAGCGATGGATCAGCTTCAACTAATCCTGTTGAGTACCATGTTGTTTTGGAAAGTACATCGCTGAATTGAATATTCCATAGGTGATTATCAACATCATCATCATGTCCAACTTGTGCGTATAGCTCCCAAAAACCAATGGGGAGTCCACCCCATAAATCATCAACATAGTATCTTAGAGATACCCCTACCCAAGTCACCTCGCCCCGATTAGTATTAATGGTCTGTTCTGCAAATGCCCTATCACCAAGATCGTGTCGGTAATAGTTATTGTCATAGATTCCACTCATAGTGAATCTAACATAACCACCAGTTATTGTAGAAGTAATAGGGTTTGAATGGGTGGGAAGATCATCAGTACCTAATGTCCAATCCGCTGTGGAGTCAAAACCCGGATTGGTAAGCCAAGTTCGATTCTCTTGAAGATCACTCACATTGATGAACATGTCAGTACCCTCCCAGAGAGGACCCAGAGGAACTGACACTGCTTGCGTCGTTGTTGTGTTTGAGGTATAGTAAGCTAGGTCTAAATCATCAAAATGATTTGTCCGCTGACCATATTCTGAAACTACAAGAGGAGATCCTTCGCCTTGGATGGTAGTCGGAATCTCAGAAAGTGAGAAAGTTTCAAGAACCTCATCAGGACCTACTTCTATGAATTGACCGTTGCCAACATCAACCACTCGTGAGGGTTGAGAATTTGATTGATGGATGTTTGAATTTGTTCCAATCAAACCAAAACTCAAGATGAGGGATGTTATCACAAAAAGGAGGCTCAAGTTCTTTTTCACTTTCATAGGTAGATCTCCTCACTGATATGAATAAGACCAAGTCGACTGGTTAGTTGACTAGTGTTTTACCTGTATATGAATAGATGTAGCATATAGAAATCGTCAAGTCTTTCGATTTTTCGAAAGTTGTCAGATTAAAGATAGAGTGTTATATCGTACACGACATCACTTTTCTTTTCATAGCATAAACTCCAAGAGCAATTACGATGCAAGCTGTCGTTGCAGCTATAACTAGTGGAAATAGCCAATCAGGAGGATTCTGTACTTGAGCGAGAATGTTTCTTCTCGCCACATTCATACCCCAGTCCCATGCTTCAATCCAAATTGTCAGATTTGAAGTGTGACTAGGCACTTGAGCTATCACGGTCCAATTGTTTCCGTTAAAAGACATCGGAAATGCCTTGATGGCGCCTTCGTCAGCTTGGATATATAATGTAACATTTTCAATACCAGAAAAGTCATCAGTCACATATGTCCAACAAAGAAACTCTTCAGATTCTACTTCTTCAGGTATTGTTCCCCACGCATGAATCACAGGGGGAACCAGGTCTGAGATAGAAAAAAGGTATCGTCTAATCCAATCTTTGGCAACTAAAAGTGCATCATAAGTTCCACGCCAATCCATCTCATTGTAGCATACTTGTGCAATTTCAAAGGCGTTGGATACATGCTGTTCAGCAAATTCGGTTTCAGGTCTATCTTCTGTTGTAAGTGGTCTATTCAAAAATTCTTCCCAGAGTCCTCCTTCCATCTGATCTAAATATGTGCTCTGAACCCAGTTCTTGTCAAAGGTTGATGTCCCATTGTGGTAAGCAAAATAGCCCATTGGCCCCCATGAAAAATCACTTGAATAATGTTCATGCTGCCATGAATGATGAAACCCGATTGCATGCATAGTTTCATGAAGTTGTACTGATGATATCCCATCTTTGGGTGTTACACCATCAGATCGATAATACCGTTCCCATGATTTCCAAATGACAGTTTGACCATCCCCTCCTAACCCGGTGAATGTTCCGTTATACGCATGCATCTCCATCTGTTTCTTGATGAAAACAACTCCAAACACTGTGATATTACCATCTTCAACCACGTATGCGGGTTTCATAGAATTGTAGATTGCATAAAACATGTCAGTACCATTAACAACAGTAGTTCCATCAGGTTCAATGGCTGCATAAGTCCAGAATAGTGAATTCCAGAGAGGTTCTTTGTCAATATCGTAATAGTCAATATCGACAGTCCAATCAATAAATGGATAGAGCTCTTCAAGGTGAGACTTTTGCATTTCTGAGTTTGTAATCCATTCAAGACTTTCAATAGATGTTCCATTTGCTACATCCATGCAAAACACGAGAGACTTCAAGGTTCCTGTAGAAACATAACTGGCAGGTTGATGTTGGTACGGGAAGAATAGTTGTGTAATTGGATCCCAGATACACTCCCTCAAGTACACATTGAGAGCATCAACATCTACAGGAATTGTCAAATTCAGAGTTCCCACTTTGTCCTCGAGGTCTTGAGTCCAGAAATCATACTCTGTACCGATATTTTCACTCCACCAAATTCGACACCATTTCAAATACCATTGGTGAGCACTAGGGTCTATAATGTATGAGTTGTAACGTCCACCAAAGAATGGATGGTCCATAGTAACATTGGGATTGAGTGCATTATCCCATTCTAAACGGAACCAATCTTGTTCTTCTCCTGTATCAGGATCAACAGGATGGTAGTCATACCAATGCTCGAGACTGTGATCAGCACTATCAAATGTAGAGAAGTTAACAAGGTATAGTGTGTATCCCGGATTTGGAGGAAGCACGAATGGATTTTCCTCTAGCCAATCTTCAACGGCATAACCATCAATAACACGACCATCTCGAGGAAAGAATATCCTTTGTGGCTCATCAGGGTTATTCTTTTGGTAGGACAGCGCAGTCTCATCAAGTCTAGTTCCTGTGCTAGTCCCATTCTTTGAATTATCTTGCATCACTTGGCGAAGTTCATCAAAATAGCTGTTGTCTGCATAATAGATGTTATAGTTGATAGTATATGTAATTTCAGCAGTATCAGTAGCGTAGTATCTGACTGTAGGTAACCCCTGTAGCAGAATCGGCTCATCAATCATAGTTGGATTATACCCCACCACTATGATATTAGCATACCAATCTCTCACAATCGGGATAGGTTCTGGAGGAGGAAGATAAATTTCAGTACTTCTTGGAATAGGTCTTTCAATAACAGCAGGAACTGTGACTAAAAGGAGAAATACAATGCCAAGAACAAGAGTGGTACGCATGCTCTAACTTCTTCAATTAAATCATATTAACAAGCTGGTTCACGTGTCGATTCAAATTTGGCGCGTTTTGAATATATACGAACATATTATATTAGGAAATATGATTTCTCTGGGTAAATGCGTCGGTCACGACATACCACATCGGTTATCCTCGATACGCCTTCTTTGATTGTTACGTATGTGTCCGCAGGCTAGCGTAATAGTATAAAGATCTCAAAAAACGACCGACGCATTCTCCTCACCATCTATTCTTTTCTTCTCTAACAACTTAGTGTCTTTCAGCTATTCTTAAATCGGACGTGAATTCCCTCGACTTCAGTCGGAGACACCTCAATGACCCTAACTAAGAAACCCTCTATTGCTGAAATTCTGGACATAAAGTCAGTTGCAGTTGTCGGTGTATCTCCCAACTTTGGCTACTACTGGGTATACTCAATGCTTCAATGGGAACACAACCTCAGGCTCTGGTTCATTTCTAGGCGAGGCGGCGAAATTCTAGGCCATAAGATATTAACACAGATAGATGAAATCCCTGAGAAAATAGACTATGCAATCATTCGCGTTCCATATACGATCGTTCCTCAAACTTTGAGAGAGTGCTACAAACAAGGCGCGAAGGCTGTGACCATTTTTACTAGTGGATTTTCTGAATTAGGGACTGAAGAGGGCATGGAGCGAGAGAATGAGATTCGCAGGATACTGGATGAAACAGGAATGAGGGCATTTGGTCCAAACTGCATGGGCTTGATGTACCCTAAAATTGGATTTGCATTTATGCCTACAATCAAAAGGTTGGCTGGAAACGTAGGATTCCTTTCGCAATCGGGAGGTGTCGCAATCACCACCTATACAGCAGGTGTGGAATCAGGTGTAGGCTTTAGTAAAGTGTTCAGTTTTGGAAATCAGGTAGATATAACTCCTCAAGAACTTCTAGATTTCTTTCGAGAGGATGCTGAAACAGAGGCAATTGGAGCATATTTAGAGGGAGTCAAGAATGGCAAGAAAATCCTAGATTCAATGAAGAAGCTGGCAGATAGAAAACCAATCGTCGTTTTGAAAGGTGGAAGGTCAACAGAGGGGTCTCGAGCAGCTGCCTCACATACTGGAGCACTTGCTGGCAGCAGAGAGATATGGCAGGCAGCATTCCGCCAAGCAAATGTTGTAACAGTTAATACTGTCGAAGATTTGGTTGCTACTTTGAGTATTTTCTCTCTAAGCCCAAAACCAAAGACACGAAATGTGGGGCTCATCGCAATTAGTGGTGGAGCTAGTGTAATTCTAACAGATCTTTGCATTGAGAAGGGGCTCAATGTGCCAAGGACTTCGGATGATACAATTAAAAAACTGGACCCACTAATTCTCGATGTTGGTACAGGTTTGGGGAATCCTATAGATCTTGCTGCGGATTATTATCAAGATCAGACTACATCAGAAGTAATACGAATCGCTGGAGAAGATACAAACTTTGATTCATTGATAATCGAAGCTGATGTACATAATATGCATCAAGTAGCGACTATAATGGATGCAGCCGATGTACTAGTCGATTATTGGAAAGTTATGGCAAAGGCTGCGAAGACAGTCGTGAAAACGAAAAACAAACCAGTTCTAGTTGTCATTCCTGAAGTGGCATATCCAATTCCAAGAAATGACGCATGGAATATTTTTGTCGATCATGGACTTCCTGTATTTAGAAATATAACAGAAGCTGTAAGTGCTTTGTCCCGAGTTTGTGATTACTACGAAACCAAGGAAGAGCGAACGAATTAATACTATACCTTAACAATCCAAGTCACTAGTTCAGCGTTCATTGAGTTTTCATTAATGAATGAATCTCGATAAGTAGGATTACTAAGTGCAAACCAAACATATTGCATTTCAAAATCAAAGCCAATAATTTTGAATGATGCTTCTAGAGCGGATGGTTGAAATGAAACGTAAACGAAAACGAGTGAAAGAATGAGAATGAGTAAGTAAGAATAAACCCAAGAGCTTACTGGTCGTCCAGCCCAATAGTCAGCACCTGCATAGAAAAGAGCAAAAATCGAAGCACCAGCTACAATTGAAGCAATGATTGTGGAAAGACTTCGCATCCTCATTTCTGCATTATCTGAAATCGAATGATCTTCGCATACTTCCACAAGGAAACTTTTACTCATATCGTTTGTTTGATGGTTTTTCCCATATGGATTCAAATAAGAGTCCAAGCCAGGACGAAGCCAAATCTTATGTCCAGGATTTGCAAATATTCGCGTAGTTTTGGACGTCTGAGCTCCACAGACAGGACATATTTTTGGAAATCTAACTCTACTAACCTTTGTTCTTACGATTGGTTCATCGAAATAAAGCCGATGTCTTGGTAGAGTCAAAGGTTTCATCACCAGCTGTGATTAGCTTCGAAAATGGGTAATTTAGTCTATCGAAGAAGGTAACTATTTTAAGACTTCATAAATAGGCTTTTTCGATTTCATTAATGACATATTTTCTCATGCTTCGAGAAGTGACGAGTGGATGTTTAAGTTGAACATCCTGCAAAGATTCAACTTCCTGCGTTTTCAACGAAAATCCAAGGTCTGCAAAACTTGCTTTTACTTTTTCAAGTCCAACACCAAAGTGTTTTATCCCGACATTCAATGCTTCAAGAATCTTGTATCCATAATGAGTCAACCAAAGAGAATTCAAAAGAGAAGTACTTCCTTTGGTAAATACCACAGTATTTTCGATTTCTTTAGCTCTCGCTTCGACGATCTTGGGGATGAGTTTTGATGCGCTTGTTTCTTCCATGGCTTCTGTATCTAGAAAGAGGGTTGGACCGTTTCTTGATATCTGTTCATCAAGAAGCTCCACAGTACGATTGAAGATGACTTTTCTTGCAGTTCTATAATCCATAGAAGCCTTAGTCGTGTCCAAGATTTTAGAGGGGTCACCATCGAAACCTGCAAGCTCCTTCATGCCTAGTCCAATTAAGAGACCTCGTTGAACACTATACCAGTTATCTTCTGTGATATGTTCTAAAACAGACAGGATTCTATCTTGAATGTGAGTCCATCCCATGTTCCTAGCTAAGTCATCATATAACGCCCACATTAAAACTGGAGGCGCGGTCCATGGAGCTTTATCCGGTCGAACAAGTAAGAAACGTTTAGCTAATTCTTTAGATGTAAAAAAGAAGCGGAAAATATTGTCAGCAGACAAGACCACAGATGAATCAAGCATCACACTTGAGTGCGTAAATATTGGAGTAACATCCAAAGTCTGTAGGCGATTCTGAGTTAGAATTATTTTTTCTAGCCCGGAGCATCGGACTAGTGGCCAAAGATTAAGAGAAACCAAATGGTTATTCTCCAAATGAATTTCTGATATGGTTTTGTTTTTTGAGAGAGGGCTAAGTTCAAGTTCCTCAATCATGTTATTTGCTAAATTTAAGGCAGTTAGTTTTTCACATCTTTCGACATCAGAGAGGTCGACTTTCTTTGCTGCTCTCGTTGTGAGGTCGATCTTCGTGTCCGCACAGTGGAATTTCCTTTCTTCTTGACGTCCATGAGGACTCCAGTACCTGATAGAAATTTCGTCCATTTTTAGCTCGACCGAGAGCTTGTAATCAAGATTCGTAATATATGAAATCTATCTAAGCAGATTCCAACTCTAATCTTCAGTTTCATGGGGAGAAGGAAGTTTGGAACTAGCAGCAATTAGATACCCATTATCAATTGCCTCTAGAGTGCATTTGTAAGCCGTTCTTTCACTGTGCCCCAGTACACTTATTGATTTGATTATTGCATCTACAGAAACACCATGGTCGATATCCATTGACTCAAGCGCTTCTGAAACGACGCTAAGGTGTTTTGGTATACTCTTTGAAACACCAACATATCTTTTCATAAGCTGACCATCAAAATGATTGTCAAAAATTGCGTAAAAGGACCCATTTAGGGTTGGAGTTCTAACCATTTTTCGAATTGCTTCATCCTCTTTATCATAGAGACCTCCGACCTCACTTCCGAAAGCCTCTAGCTGAGCTTTCTGTCTACTCGACGCGGGTTCGATTGTTACTATAGCACAAATCAGTGCCTCGGTCTGAACAGCAGTGATTACCTCAGTGATTGGAATTGCAGTCCAAATTGGCTCATCCATGGAGAATTCAGATCGAAACTGAGATATTGCAGAAATTAAGGAGCTTAGTAGAGATTCCTGAAAACCTCCCTTTAGTATGTTTGAATAAACTGGCAAACCAATTGATCGATGTATCACAAGCAATCCAATCAAATTCCTTGCATCATCAATACGGCCTTTCAGATCCAGTAATTCCAAGTTCCTTTTAGCTGTTGAAGACATATAGAAACGGCGGCCTACGGTAATTGCTGTGAATGAAATTAAGACAAGAAAACCTCCAACCAAGCCAGCTCTGAAAGTAACGTCGTATAGAGATTCAGGATTTGGAATTTCAATATTGATTTCCGTACTACTGCTTTCAAAATATGGTAATGATACTTCTACTAAAATTACAAAATTCCCGGTGCCAATTGAAGTTGTATTAAAATCAGCCTCCCACCAGCCTTTCGCTAGATTGGGATTGAATTTCACATTGCTTATGGTCCAGTTGCCAATCACATCAGCACCGCTTAAAATTGGATTACCATTATCTTGATCATAAAGATAGACTTCTGCCGTGAATCCTTCTCCTGATTCAATTTTCTTGTTAGGAGCGTTGGCAAAAACGGTCAATCTATGATATAGTTCAAAAGTTGCTGAACTATAAGCAACCTCAGTACCATTAGTCCATAAGATGGACACCATCCAAGCTCCGATTGAGGCATTAGTCGGACCCAATGTAGCTCCCTGACTAACAACTTCAGAACCATTTGAATTTCTAACTTCTTCACTCATCCAAATGCCGCCAGATGGAGTATACCAGCTCAACTCGACACTACTTTCATTTGGGATGAGTTGTACATCACTACCAAACAATGCTCTACATCTAATTCTGTCACCACTGTGGAATTCAGATTCTGCAGTCCATGGTAACCCGGAGGGACTTTCGACTTCCGTAGAAATGGAATCGGCATAGTTGATTCCATCCATCATGATTTTCCACCAGCCTACAGAGTCAATTACTCCCGAAGGAATCTCAAGATAACCTGACTCAACGATAGCCTGACTAGAAACATCACTACCGAAGGGACTCTCCACTCTAGGATTTTCCCAGTCAAGAGGATAATACATTCTTATACCAATATCTTTTGCTTCAGTGTATGATTTTATGTATGTGTACATGGTGAATTCTGGTATAAGATCAAGTTCCACACTATATGAAACACCTTCATTCTGAAGATTGTTTGAATACGTGGAGTTGCAAAAGCGTGTCATTTTTGTTATCGATACCATGTATTCAAAGGAAATGCTTGAGTTTGATGAGAAAAATAACGAGTTTGATGACTTCCACCAATAACTATTATTCAATGTTATTTCACCAATCCCATTACTACCAGAAATAGGGAGGCTTCCAAGTGGTGTAATGTTAATGGTGAGATCCACGGTATCTGGGTCCGGCACTTGGTTTGCTCTCAGCGATAAATCATCAATCAGTAGAGTTATGAATCTTCCATTTGTCGGATCTCCATCCAAATCAGGATCTGTTTCTGAAATCTGAACATAGCTAGAGTTTGTATTAACTTCTAAGGATATGCGAATTTGAAATGTTTGAGGAGCATCTGGAATAGTGAAGGGAATCCGGTTTGTGTTATACCATATCCCCCTCTGCGTAATGTTAGTTGGATCTGTTGACCAGCTCCATAACATATCTGAACCATTTAGGACCACAAAGCTAAATCTGAAAATATCACTATAGCTCGTACCAATAGGTCCTCGTTGGTACAGGTAACTCATACTAAACTCAAACTGTTCAGTTAATCGACTATTGTCAACATTTTGATACCAATAGATTTTCGTACCATCATAATGACGATATCCATTTGGAGAGGTTACCTCATATCCCTCATTCTCTATCCCAATGTATTTTGGATCTGTATTAATGTACGATGCACGTTGATATCCATGGTAATCAAGATATTCTCTTCTCGCACGCCAACCTTCTGCGTAATAAACTGCATCACCACTCCAATCCACAGCTGTGCCAGGGTTTCCACTTTCAAAGGTTCCATTTAATGCGTGAAGAATCTGTAGTTCTCGAACATCAACCTCAATTTGTTCAGCTCTCCATCCACCGTCTCCAGTAATGACATCAATGCTGAATGAATAGCTTCCTGAAGGAACAAGATTTGCACTTCCTACAGAATCAGTCAAGTCACCCTCGAATTCATAATAATGAGTCAAACCATCTTCTGTACCAGAGAGTGACTTATTGTAGTCACTCTTTATATCTTCCAAACTCCTCGCTATATTGTAGTATCGAAAATCGTCCACATGACCGTCAACTTGACCATTGGTGTATGCTCTAGAATTCATGATATTGTTCTCGGTATGGAGTCCAACAACAGAATCAGGCCATGCTAGCAAAGAAGCATCCTCAAAAGGTTCAGTTACCTCATCACCACAGTAGATTCTAAGAAAGTTTGCAGATTGATCCCACACGATTGAAATGAAGTACCAGTTATCTGGAATCCAATCATTCTTTGTTCCAAATAGAGTGTTATCTGAGCCCCAGTCGAGTACTAATCTACTTCCTGAAAAGCGAGTTTCGAAATTACCATTTTGACCCCAGAATCGACCATGTGGAGCAGTCACATCCCATTTAATCCATAATGAAATAGTTCCCTCGGGTGAACCAAAATTAGCTGAGCCACCAAGGCCAACCATAAAATAGCCACCACTACAATCTGCCGAGCGAGTGTTACTCTCGGAACCTGCGGGAAACAGTACTTCAGCACAAGGATTATGCTCAGAGTCGGTCCTACTGGTAACATACTGCGCTGTTCCAGATGGAGCTCCAGTATGCTCTATGAGAATTGGATTCAGATACCCAGTCTCAGGTCTCACATCATAACTAACACTTTGCGGGTTATTCTTTTCCAGTAGGGTAAAATTTGTTATTTGAGAAAAGGTGTTCCGATAAACAAGTGGGATTATTGGCACCCATGCTAGCATAAGTATAATTGATAGTAGCTTAGCTACATGGGCCTTTTTCAATGGTGGACCTCCGAACTTTATTAGTCGGATATTAACTAAGGACACAAAGGCATTTCTATGTATGTCTGCACCCCTGCATCCAAACGACTCAACATGACATAATATCTTAGTTATAGTAACTATTTCAGCAAATGTTGTGTGAACCGGTTGAGTCATTTGCGGACTATTTTACTAGCAATCCATCTAATTGACAGATGACCTTTACAATTTGAAACCAGTATTTGGACAAGCAACTAGATCAATCCAACTTTCTCGTTGAACTGTACGATGAGCTCATCAATTTTCGGAGTGGTTTGTTGTATATGTTCCCAGTATGCAGGATAGTCATACCATTGTCTGTTAAGCTCGTCCAGACCAAAGCCTTGTTGTTCAATCCAAGTGAAATATTTCAAGTGATGGACTCGCTTTCTATCATAGTGGTTTAACTCAATCATAGCATCTGTCTTCTGACCCATGAGGTGTAGATAGTAATCTTTGATAGCATCTTTTCCATTATACTCCCCATGAGCATGTCGTGCTTCTCTGATGCGTGATTGATACATGTCCATTGAGTCAGTGAAGACGGTCAGAACAACATCATTTTTGGTCAGTTCATAATATTTTGCAAACTTGATCGACATTAGTAAATTCGCAATACTTGAAATCCCTAACAGGTTAAGTTGCGATACTATTGATTCAGGTGCACCAACTTCACTGGTTAGATATTTCCGTCCAGCGTCTTCATTGAATAACCGAATGAGGTTCATAGTATCATTATCGTCAATAGCGATTATGTTGTCTGTGTTTCGGACATTGTGAATCCATGGGACATGTTTGTCACCAATCCCCTCAATTCTATGAGCACCATATCCATTTAGCCAAAGAGTTGGACACTGTACAGCCTCACCAGCGGCAACCTTTGATGTTGGAAATGAATGTTTCATGAAGTCCCCAGAACCAATGGTGCCTGCAGATCCAGTGGTTAAACATACACCTCTATAAACGTCGTTGCCTAGTTCTTTCTCGAGAACCTCTTTCATTGCATGACCTGTTATGTCATAGTGCCATAGATAATTGCCAAACTCGCTGAACTGATTGAAAACAAAGATATTATCCCTTGTAGCTTTAAGTTCCGCAACTTTGTCATAAATCTCCTTGACATTACTTTCGCTTCCAGGAGTTTTGATTATCTCACCAGCTACTGTTTTGAGCCAATCAAATCGTTCTTGACTCATTTCTTCAGGAAGAATTGCCACACTTTCACATGCCAAGAGACTTGCATCATAAGCTCCACCTCTGCAATAGTTACCAGTGGATGGCCAGACAGCTTTGTGTAGCGTAGGATCGAATTGACCTGTCACTAGAGGAGGAACCAAACATCCGAACGCAGCACCAACTTTGTGAGCTCCTGTTGGGAACCATTTCCCAACAAGTGCAATTATCCGTGCTTCTACTCCAGTGAGCTCATAGGGAATTTCCATGTAATTCGCAATAGGTCTAAAGAGACCTCCCTTATTGATAGGTTCATTCTTCCAAGTGATTCTGAAAAGGTTCTGAGGAACAACATCCCAGAGAGCGATGTCCTTCAGTTCATCCTTGATTCTATCAGGCACTCTAACGGGGTTTCTCATCTGCTCAAACGTTGGTATAATGATGTTACGTTCGCGACATCGTTCAACAGTTCTCTTAAGCTGGGTTTCATTTACTGTCAAGTCAATCATTCTACATTCCTCATATGATGACACACAAGACGGATGCAACTCCTGAAAAAGGATTTCGGCATGACTGCATGATTATAGATGCGCCTCAATAGACAGTTTAATAATGAACCATAGTGAATAGCGATTTAGCTTAGAGGATTAAACTCCCCTAATTGATGATTAGCGATAATGCCATTTTGAATCTCGCTTTTGGTTCAGGCTAGAACCTCAC
>JAEORO010000213.1 GCA_016840855.1 Candidatus Thorarchaeota archaeon
CAATCTCGGCTCCTGCATCTCGAAGCTCGCTAGTTATGGGATCAGACTCATTCATGAGCTTATCCAAGTATGAAACTGTCCTTTTCTCATTCGTTCTTACTTTGTCAATGAGTCCTCCTGTACCCAAGACAGTCTCGTACTGACGAGGAAACGACCACGCATATCCTCTTGGAGAATAATCACTTCCATAATAGAAATCATTCACAATCTCAAGAGGTCTTTTTGTTCTCATCTGATACTGAACCGCATATCCAATTTGTGAGTTTGAAGGACGATTTCTCACTGGCTCGAACCGAAGACTCACTGGATTCACACCGCTTGCATCAATGATGAGGTGTGATGTAAGTGACCCTGATTCATTCTTCTTTGCATATCTCACAGTACAGTGGCTCTTGGATGCTTTAATTGCACCACATTCAGTCTGGAGCCAAATCTCTGATGTGCTCTTATCTATTTGATTCAGAAGTGCATCACCCAGATCCTCACGATTAACGTTTACACCCACTCTCTTTTCGAAGTCAACTCGTTTCGTTTCAAGACCAGGAAATTTCATCCTGATTGATCTGACATCATGTGAGCCTGATATATGCTTGAGTTCGAATTCCTCCATTGCTCGAGCAGGAAGATATCCTCCACATACTTTACGAGCACCTGGTTTACTATCCCTAGACAATAATGTGTATTCTATGTCTAGATTTGAGAGTGTTCTTGCAGCTGTGAGACCTGCAGGTCCTGCTCCAATTATTACTACATCCGTATCTACTTTCATCGTACTTATATTTCGGAAGATGAACAGTCCTATTAATTTTGGTCAAACATCAGTACACGTTGGCGTCATATAACAGCACGACTATAGGATTTGCGTGTACTGGCTCTTGCCTATCTTAGGGAGAGGTTTACCCCTGGCCAGCTTGGGGCGGTTTTCCATGCCAGTACACGCTTGCTCGCTGTTTCCGTTTTAGTACACGTTGGTCGTTAGGAGTACATCATGAAAGGAGGAGAGAAACTAGAGTCGAGAAAGTGTATCACTGTGCTCGGACGCGAGATCCTTACTCCGGTTCGATGCCACGCTACTATTTCAGGATTCATGAAACAGAGCGTTTACTACATAGTACTATTGTACACCTTTCTATATTGTACCTTGTAATATCTAGGATAGTATGACATTGAATAATCGTAAATTGATTACCGCCTAAGCGCTCTCTATCCAACTAACTGCGTAAGCCTTCTAACAACGGTGAATCCTGCTAATACCTATTACATATGAAGGTACAGTAAAGAAATTGGTCTCAATTGACGTTTGTGCAGTTGTTGTTGTTTTTATGGTGATAGTATTGGGTTATTGAAGGATATCGAGTGCTATACGAGGCTGAAATAAGGTACTAGATCAGTAATTCATTGATTCTGGGATATGAAATCTTTTGGCTAATATTCTAGTTTTTCCTCTTTTAAATTTCATAATACAAATTCACTATAGTTTATTTATCTATCACTTATCACTCAACATCTGTCGATTTTTCGAAAGGTTAGTTTAGATATCTATCATATTAAATTGATATATATTTAAAATATTAAAATTCCTTTATTTGGTGTATCTTATACCATTTTGCGGATTTTTAAGGGACTTTATTATTTCTAATGTATGTTTAATATAACAATTTACTAGGTACCTTATTGACGATTTCATATTGAAAGGATCTGGTAACCGGCAAAGCAGAAGACTAATGATATTTCTCCTCATACTCACTTATTGTATTATGCAGTTTACTCAATTAAAAAGCTAGTGAATAAGCAGGGTTATTTACGCCAAAAGGTACCAGTACACACATACTGAGTATGAATGTATGAATATCTTGGTTTGTGATTTCATAAATGTATTCGAAAATCGAATACAGAAAAATAGATACCTAAGGTTTTCTTACAGATATATTTAGAGTATAATTAGTGAATGCATTACTAAAAAACTAAAAGGTGGAAAAAGATTGATGTATGAATTTATTGGAAACTTCCTCTAAATAGTAATAGATAATAGATATTAGAGGAACTTTATAATTAATTTCGATATATGGTAAAAATATATGACAAATATCTAACCTTTCGATATTTCGTCACTCAGGTTTTTACACCTTTCGATTTTTCGAAAACTAAAGAAAATAATGAAAATATAGGGCATTGGCAATTTGAATCTAAAAGACGAATTATGGATCTCTAGATAGTCTCATCTAAATGAAAAGGTGTAACTCGAACTACTTTATTCGAGGATACATAATCACATATAATTTATATCTCGAATCATTGTATCGACAGATACAGTTCAGCCGTTGCAACGGACAGAGAGTAGTGCGCACACCAATAGTTGAAATTCAAATCTATCGTCATTATTTCTGTCCCAAGAAAGACACAATCAAGGTTGGAAAAGGCAGATGGTCACGATCTTCATAGTAGATGATGAGGCGATCCTTCACAGATTATACAAGGACGTCTTCAGCATCAAAGGCCATGAGGTCGTAGCAGATGCTTATGATGGGGCTGAAGCAGTGGAGAAGTTCACTACCTTAGAACCAAAACCTGAAGTCATTATTTTAGACCATCGCATGCCGAATAAAGACGGTATGCAAACGATGAGGGAAATCCTTGAAATTGAACCTAAAGCGAAAATTGTGTTCATCAGTGCGGATGCGAATGTTCGAGAGCAAGCAATGACAAATGGTGCTGCTAGTTTTGGTTTAAAGCCCGTTACCATTCGCCATATGTTAGACCTTGTTGAGAGCGCAGTGTCTGACTGAAAATCTACAATGATTGGATTTATCAATATCCTCGGAGGTTTGGTTAACCTGATAGACGTACCTCATTCCGGCATTATTGTTGCTGGAGAGGTACCCCTATTGAGAGTTCTTCTGAAAATGGCTCTCGAGGATGCTGGATTCCAGGTCATAGGAGAGGCTGATGATGCACAAGACCTCTTAGTGATGAGCCAAGGTCAAAAACCAGCAGTAGTTCTTATCGACTTGAACTTGGAACAATCGGATCTTGTTCGGCTCATTGAAGATTTACTCGATATTGACCCTATAATCTCTATTGTCGTAATCTCTGATCCAATAGAGGGAGCTGGTGAAACTGTACTGTCAGCAGGTGCAAGAGCGTTCCTCCAAAAGCCATTCAGTATGTACGATCTGACAGACATGGTGAGGAAGGTAAAGCCAGTCTATTGAATACCACCTAGATTAAGTAGACCTTTTTATTTTCAATCACTAATACATCCTCGAAACTTATATTTCAAGTTTATACTAGTTTTGCGGAGAAAACCACTAGAAGTCTTTTGATAGCCATATCGAGCGAAAGAATAGTGGAGCAGTATTCAGCAGGCCGCCAAAGACTGGTGATAGAAAAGGTGCGAGACGATCCAGTAATCCCTGAGTTCATGATGTACACACCTGGATTAGAGGCCACTGAAGTTCAAGAATTAAGAACTCGAATTGCTAATCATTCTCGATCCAGCAGAGACCGTTTTAGACTTTTCACAGACATCCTAATCGAATACATTGGAAGTGGTGAATGGAAAAATCGCAGTTCCGCTTTTCTTGCAATGTGTGCTAAAGCCAGTTTTTTTAGAGGAATGTATGGTTTTAATCAAATTCTTGCAAAAGACCAATCAAATCTCACTACTAAAGGCTTTGCAGCAGCAGCTTATTGCCGACAGAGTCTGGATCCTCGATGGCTAAACAATCTCCGAAACATTACAAACCAAGCTTGGCAAGCAAAAGACTACATTACATTTGCAGAGTTATCCGGTCAGCTTGCTTCCATTCTAATCGACTTGGGTTATACCGATCATGCAAAGGAGGTTGCCACTGAAAGTATAGACAAAGTGACTCTGGCTACTGCAAAGGATGCCGGAATTCGAAATATGGTCCAAGCAGCACTCCTACGTGCAAGGATAATCTTGGCGACTATTGCGGTCACATCTGAGTCACGCGAGGAAGCTCTCATCAGGTTAGACTCAGCAGAAGATACTGCAAAACATCTTGATCACCAACTCGCTTTGACAGATATCAAGTTTCAAAGGAGTCGTGCCTTAGAAGAGTTCTTCGAGCATGACCGAGCTTTGCATCTCGTCACTGGTGCACTTCATCAGTATGAGAGGATGGGATATCTGCAAGGTGTTGCTGATGCCCGTAATTTACGAGGAGTCATACATCTCAATATGGGTCGTCTCCAAGAAGCACGAGACCAATTCGAAGAATTACTAATCATTCAACAGCGACTCAATAATCAAATTGGACTTGCTGCGACATTAATCAATGTAGGAGAGATTGATCGAACACTTGACCAGATTCCACAAATGGAAACATACAATCGTCGAGCACTTGAAATCAGCCAAGAGGCAGAATACATGCGAGGTATTGCTGTAGCTACTGCTAATCTAGGTGATGTCGCTCTTAGGAAAGGTGATACAAAGGAAGCCATACGACTCTATAATGAGGTTATTGTGCTCTCAGATAAAGCTGGAATGAGAACAACTCTAGCGCTCGCATTATTCTTGGCTGGTGATGCTAACTATATCCTTCAGAATTATGATGACGCAATCTCATGCTACAAACGAGCAAAGGAAGTTTCTATTGAAATTGATCACCTTCTATATGAATTCAATGCGAGTGTGAGCGACCTTGTCACGCATTGGGCAGCAGGTACAAAACCTGATAAGAAAACATCTGAACTGATACAATCTAATCTTGGTTCGCTGAAAGATTGGTCTGACTCACCAGAACAAAATTTGATGGAGGAAGTGCGAAAAAGTGTTCTTGAGGACCCGAACTGTGACAGCGATCTTTGCGTTTTCTTTGATGGGGAAAAGAGCTTTGAATGTCGCGTAGAACGAACAGGTCTCCGCAAAGAGTGCTTTGGGAATCTCTACTGGAAAGGTGGACTATGTCCATTTTTCAGAGATTTCATGATGAACCTCCAAAAGTAAAGCCTATTTCTTCAGCAAGTAACAATTTATTGAGTTCTTGAATTGCTTTCACCGGTGACCAATATGAGTGAGAACAGTAAGAAAATACTCGTCGTTGATGATGATGAGGTGACTACTGACTTAGCTAAGACTATCCTTGTGAAAAACAACTTCGAGGTGATTACAGCCAGTAATGGAGAAGACGCAATTGCTATCACACGCAAGGAATGTCCGGATCTTATTCTTCTCGACATCATGCTACCTACAATCGATGGTTTTGAGGTCTGCAAGAAACTCAAGAGCCAAGACAAATTCAGAAAAACTCCAATTTTGATTCTTACTGCAAAGGGTTTCAATAGTGATGTTGAAAGAGGAAAGGCTGCTGGGGCAGATGAGTATCTTCTCAAACCCTTCTCAGCCAAAGCTCTTGTAGCAAAAATAAGAATACATCTTGGTATCACAAATGCGTGAATGTGCCTTAGATAATATCCGACTGCCATATCATATGGAATTAGTAACCCTATTCGAGATCGACAACCATTTCTTTGTGCTCTTCGTCATCATTTTTCTCTTGTCTGATGGATTTTTCTGATAGCATGCTTTCGAATAACTTGATTGCTTCATTTACAGTACTTGTCCATGCATCCTCTCGTTCTTCTCTTGAATCATCTACCTGTTGTCGAATTGGGTCGATTAAAGACCTCACTTTTTGACAAATTGGTTCATCCCATTCAGCATACTCCATAATGGCTTCTATCTGCTTAATTATCTGACTTCGTAGCGATGCGAAACGCATTCTTTCGTCCTCGAGATTCTCGAGTCTTTTATTAACTCTGCCAAGTTCTCTGAGAAGTTTTCGAACTGCTGCTACATCAGGTCTAGCTTCGGGAATCACAAATCCTTGTGGGATTATAAGCTGTCTTCCTGTTCTTCCATGACTTGTTAACCTTACAACAAAGGCGTCAGGAAGGATTGTAGTGGATAAACCAAATCTTACATTTAGGCGGTAATAGACTCTATCGGGTCCAACTTCACTCTCACCGTGCTGGCGCTCAACAAGTCCAGCATCCTGCAGTGCTTCAAGATGTTTGAAGACTCCACGTGGAGTGAGACCTAACACCTTGCTTAATTCATAGGGATACCTCTCCCCCTGTGAGAGAAGACGAAGAATTCTTCTACGTGTTTCACTTCCCAGTGCCTTGAAGACTTTATCAAGATCACTTGGTCCTTCTTCTATCATTCTCTATCATCCATCCTACATTTCTAAGGTATAGTTTTGATTTAGATTAGAGGTATTCTACAGTTTGCCAAATTCCGTATAGGAATGTAAGCCATTCAATATATAGCTCATCTGGTTGCCAAAAGTCAATCCCTGATGCAGATAGCCAATCAGGAAAAACTTCTTCGCCTTGGTTCAATAGCATAGTAATTTCTCCCAATACATCTAATGTACCAAATGGTATCTTAGCATTTAAGGCTTAGCACATGACCATAAATTCAGTACTCAGATTTATCGCCCAGTTCCTGTTTTCTTAGCTGTTGACGAATGGAATCTGATGGAGAATGACTTTGATACTTTTCGAGTAAAGTATCAGCTTTTTCATAGATAGGACCTTGGCCAGTAAGAAAACCAGTTGATACACCATCTTTGGTTTTTATGACTGGACGCGTTGCTTTCATCAAAAGGTATCGTAAAAACTCAAGATCTGTCACTTTTCGACCCATTTTGCGTTGATATCTCATTTTTTCTTCTTCCCAAGTCAAAATATCATGTTCTGTGAGTCCTTTGAATAATTTATTCTTGAGTTCTCCCATCTGTAATCACCATAGAGTTAACCAAGTTAACCCAAATGTACACTATAGCCTCTTGTGATACCTAGGGAATACCACTCGCAAAATATGTTACTTCACAATTTAGGAAAGATTCGCCCTGTCTTCATTTTGTATTCTTCATATTCAACTCCAAACTTGTCAAGCATCATTTCTTCTTCTTTTTTCATGCGGACATAGGTGAAAGGTACCCCAATAACTGCGAAAATAATCAATGGAACGTTAGATGTGAGAAAAATCATACCAAGATTAAACAGATTATGCGCTGAATAGAGAGGGTGACGTACCTTAGCATATGGACCAGAAGTTACGATTTTATGTTCGGATTTTGTTTAAAGAGCGTATGAGTAATGTTGTCCAAGTGTTCGATGAGCCCAAATCATTAGCAACATCGAACAGAATAGTACTCCGATTCCAATCCAATAGAACCAAAATGGAAAAAGAAGATCGGCCCAAGACATCCATGAAGGGCTCCATAGAAATAATACTATTAAAATCAATTCAACTGGCGTGAGAGCAATTAAAAAAATACCTGTCCATCCCTCTTGTTTCATGGCCGCTCTTCGTTCTGCTCTAGAACGGGGTTCTTGAGGGTCTCGAGTCTTGCCAACATAATATATTCTGATGACCCAAAATAATGCAAAGAAAAACGTGAATATAATTCGATAGAGGAGATCTGTCATTATAAGTTATCTCTATCCATTGTCTTCTTCTTCAGTTTCTTCATCTTTTAGTTCTGCTGAAACTGTTTTACCCTCAGTTATTGGGGCTGGTGTGAATCTTGCTTCAGTTGGAGTGGGTTTTGGCTTAGGTTTGTGATATAGGCTCTCAGAGCGAGTCTTAGTGAATTGAGTGACTGCTGTCCAAGTAGCCGATCGATTTGCTAATGGAGTTAGTTTCTTTATTCGAAACATTACGATTGCAGCTAAGTCAATCAATACAATGTTCATAGCTAGCAATTCTAGTGAGCCAATACCAATTCCAATAACAGTGATGTTCGCATGAAGACCACCAAGAATTATCATCAATGCTGCATTGACTGCTGGCGGCATAAGAGCAGCTGAGATGGCGACACCAACCAGACTTGACATATCCCCTTTTGTCACGGATACTGCTACTGCAGGTCCTGATATTATTGCAATACCAACATCCCAACCATTGAATCCAGCACGACGAGTTATCTCAGTAACGTCTCCATTGAGAATGTTCTGCTCTATACCACTGACAAATGTACTCGCTCCTGCGATATAGAGCATCAATGCTATGACAATTCCTACACCAAAAGATAGTGCTAGAGAAATCAACTCATTTCTCGTGCCTTTGACAAAAAGAGCTCTGTCTCTAACAACATATCCCAATGCCACTCCTAACATAGGGCCCATTAGGGGTGAAAGCAACATTGATGCAACAATTACTGTGACATTGTTTTGAATAAGACCAAAACCTGCCATTGCAGCTGCAAGAATCGTGAATGCGATGAAGTCGAAACTTAATGATGCTTGTTTCTGAACGTTCTCATAGATCTCTTCCACAGCAAGTGTTGCATCCCTCTGAATCTTTGTTTCACTTACCTCTTCTGTTTCGCGTGGAAGAGTAGCTTTTAACTCAAGAATATCAATAAACCCATATTCTACACCGACACCTCGACTCTTCAGTTTCTCAATTGCTTCATTGACCTGATCATCAGTAATCCTGAATTGTAGTAGGTGGGCGTTGTCAGTGTTCATCTTCGTAATGTTATTGATGCCAAGAGAGTCAATAACAAAATCAAACACTGCTTCAGTCTTTTCGTAGGGTACAGTAATTTGCACCTGTTTCACAGACGTACAGCTCCCGTGTTGCCTCCGAAGTTTCATAGGAGAGCTATTAAGGCTTTCTAGAAGACCACATTTCACTTATTGTAATACCATTATTACCATTTCAAGAGAATTTACGCAACAAACACCAAGCTTTTCTTTGATTCATATTATGCAAGAGAAGAGGAAACAGTATGGGTGTCATAGAGGTTATTTTTGTCCTTGCTGGTTGGTTCGTTCTCTCACTCACAGGAGCGTTAGCTCCAGGACCCCTTTCCGCAGCAGTCATTCAACAGGCAAGCAAACGTGGAAGACTACATGGAATTTTACCAATGGTTGGTCATGCTCTTGTGGAGCTGGTGATTATTACCGCTATCATCCTAGGTGTAAATTCTGCAGTTCTTGATCCATATACTGATTTTCTCATGGGATTTGGAGGAGTAATTATCATCCTTTTTGGGATTCTTGCTCTACGTGACTACAAGCATGATCCAACTGAGTCTGCAGTTAAGATACAGAGTGAGATGACAGCTTCATCAGCTCTGGAAGCAACAACTCAAGGAGCTCTTGTCAGCATTTTTTCACCATATTTTATACTTTGGTGGCTTGCAGCAGGTTTCACTGCGATCACATACCTTCTTGAGAATGTTCAGTGGAGTGTCG
>JAEORO010000214.1 GCA_016840855.1 Candidatus Thorarchaeota archaeon
CCCGTGATGTTGCTAATGAGCTTGCAGACGCTGGTTTAGACCGCATTCAGATCTCTCTTAACGCACAAGATCCTGAAACATATTTTCGGTTGTGCAAACCCAAATTTGGAAGAGGCGCTTTTGAATCTATTCTTGATTTCGTTGAAGAATGTAAGCCATTATTTAAAGTCGAGCTGTCCGCTGTAGACATTCCCGGTATAGATATCGAAGCTTGCCGAGGGATTGCTGAACGATTAGGCGTTGGTTTCAGGGTACGTGTTTTTAAGGGTCCTGAGGGAGCACTTGAAGGCATTCTAAGGACTCTTGCATCCTAATCAGGGAGTGAACAACTATATCTGCAAGATAGAACTGCTTCTATCCATGACTCTCCGAAACCTTGTCGATGGAATATTTGTTGACACAGATGGTACCAATGGCGGAAATTATGGGGCTATTGTTCTAGAAGATGAGGTTGTCATGATTGATGCAGGAATGATTCACACTAAAAGCCGCGAAGTAAAGGACTTTTTGATAAAAGAAACCGGTCTACCAATTCTAAAAATCGTATTTACACATTCTCACAGCGATCATGTATTCGGTGCTCAAGCTTTCGAACCAGTGAGTCTTATTGCATCTGCGCCAACTAGGAAACGTTGTGAAGAGAACCTGAAGGGAGATTGGAAAGTTGAAAACCTGAAGAAGAACTATGCTGATGTGAAAGATGAGCGACCCGATTTATGGCATGCACTTCAGGATCTTTCAATACGTTTACCTGATGTAGTTTTCAAGACCTACATTTTCCTTGGTAATAATGAAGAGATCTCCGTAAAACTTCTGGGGGGTCACACAGCAGGTTCTGCTACAATTATTTCACACCCACACAATGTAATTTTCATTGGAGATTTGATGTTCAGCGGCCAGTTTCCTTATGGAGGAGACCCTACTTGTGATCCTGACAGATGGATTATGGCTTTGGAAGAGATTCTCAATCTTGGCATTGAAACCATTATCCCAGGACATGGTCCTGTGTGTGGTTTAACTGAATTGGAGGAATATATGCAGGCTCTTATCGATTTGCGAGCAAATGTTGAAGATGCCACAAGCTCTAGTATGACAGTTCAGGAGTTCATGAATGAAGGCATGATTCCTCAAGAGATTCAAAACGGAGCTGAACGATTTGCTGAACGTACTTTGAATCATTGGTTTCAATTCTATGGATGATTGATTTGTATGAATCTTTGGGAGTCTGTGCGGATAAAGGATCTTGAACTAGACAGCCGCTTGATAATGCTTGCAACACACCTTGGCTACTGTGATGAGGACGGGATGGTCACTGATCGCCTTGTGGATTTCTACAGCGAACGTGCAAAACACCAGCCTGGCTTGATAATTGTTGGAGGCTGCTATTCTGAGCATCTGGGAATGAGCACACCAACCATGATCGGCATAAGCAAGGATGAGCACTTAGAGGGTTTACAAAGACTCACAGACGCCATTCATTCGTATGATGTTCCAGTTGCTGCACAACTTTATCATGCAGGACGATATGCACATTCTATCATATTGGGTGAAAAAGCTGTTTCTTCGTCAGAGGTAAAGTGTCGGTTAACAAGAGAAACACCCCGTGCATTAACGCTGGCAGAGATTAATAGGACAATAGAGAATTTTGGTAACGCTGCAAGAAGAGCAAAACATGCAGGATTTGATGCGGTGGAGATCATCGGTTCAGCTGGTTATCTCATCAATCAATTTCTAGCAAAAGCGACCAATAAAAGGAACGATGAGTATGGAGGCGACTTCGGTTCTAGATCAAAATTCCCTCTAGAGATTGTTGCACAAGTGAGAAAGGTTGTTGGATCTAAGTTTCCCATACTATACCGAATGAGTGGAGAAGACTTTGTCTCGGAAGGTCTTACTCTTGAGGATAACAAGATACTTGCTCCTAAACTTGTCAAGGCAGGCGTAGATTGCTTGAACATAACTGGAGGTTGGCACGAAACTAGAGTTCCTCAGATAACCATGAATGTTCCTAGAGGTGGGTACACATACTTGGCAGAAGGGATTGCCAGTGTTGTAGATGTCCCAGTAGTTGCATGCAATCGTATCAACAGTGTGAGGCTTGCAGAGCGCATTCTGTTAAGAGGTAAAGTCCAGCTTATTGGCATGTCAAGAGGGTTACTTGCAGATCCTGCTCTGCCAACCAAAGCACGTAATGGACTGCATTCAGATATACTTCCATGTATTGCATGCAATCAAGGCTGTCTTGACAAAGTCTTCATGATTGAACCTGTTACATGTACACTTAACCCACTTGCAGGAAATGAGACGGAACGAAAGCTGGGTCCTTCCGGAATTGGACGGATTGCTATTATTGGAGGCGGAGCTGCAGGGCTGGAGAGTGCTCGTGTGCTTCGATTAAGAGGTTTTGATGTAACTCTCTTTGAACAAAGCAATCGACTTGGAGGACTACTCAATCTTGCAGCCAAAGTTCCTGGGAGGGGTGAGTTTGCTGCTTATGTGATTTATATGGAGCGCGAACTCAAGAAACTTGGTGTTGAGATCAGACTTAATGAACAAGCAACAGTGGGTAAACTCGTCGATTTAGAGTTTGATTGTATCATTGTTGCTGCTGGTACTATTGCCGGAGCACCACCAATTGATGGTGTGGAGATGGCTCATGTGACATCTGCATATGATGCCATATCATTTGGTCTGGACAACCTAAGCACCGTTTCGATAATAGGAGGAAGTGCCTTAGGTTGCTATGTAGGGCTATATCTTGCATCAAGAGCAAATTCAGTGCATATTTTTGAGTCTGATGAAGCTCTAGGAGTTGATCTCAGTAGAACAACAAGATGGGTCATTTTGAAGGGTCTCAAAGAAAAAGGAATTCACACTCATCTCAACACCCAGGTGACAGAGATAGACACCGATTATATTTCATTACTCACTGAAGGTCGATACAGAAAGATGGACACAACAACAGTGGTTCTAGCCACGCGGCCACAACCAAATGACCGTATATTGAAACGCCTCTCAAAAACGGGCATTCGCACAGAAGTGGTCGGTTCAGTAAAAGAATCGATGAACCTCCTTGATGTCATACATGATGCTTATGATTTGGCAAACTCTCTTCAACTCTAATACATTTCCCTGCCTAAGCGGATATTCTTAAATTGATACAAGCGAAGTCGCACACCAATCTAGATGACTTGGAGACAAACACACATTGGCTTTCGATGATAACTCTAGTAGTATTATAACATATCCAACGTTTGCTGAATTAAATGACATTCTTTTACTCCACTTTGAAATCGTAACAAGTGTCCTTGAGTTCGGCATGCCAACGTTTATTGTTCGTTGGCCTGCTGGTGTCGTTGAAACCAATGAAAAGCAAGATCAGGTCTTCAAAGAGCTAACCAATTTGACAAAGCCTCTCAAAGTCTGGCCGCTTGTAAGATGGAAGGACAAACAAGAAGGTGAGTACTTCATTAGGTTTGTTCCAATTCAAAAACCAGGTCCAAGCAACAAGAGGATTAACTATGCCCTATTTATTGCCACTCTAGCAACTATAGCAATTGGAGGCCTTCTTCAAGCCACAAGTCAGGTATTCTTAACTCTTTTCTACCCTGGTGGCTGGACATATCTCGATATTGCATATGTTACGATTACGTTCATGTTAGCACTCATGGGGATAATCTTCACTCATGAGATGGGGCACTATCTCATGTGCAAACGAAAAGGGATTGAGGCATCTCTTCCATATTTCATTCCTGGTCTTCCCCAGATCGGAGGCACCTTTGGAGCATTCATTTCGCAAAAGAGTCCACCAAACAATAGAGAAGATCTTATCGACATGGGTTTGGCAGGTCCTCTAGCTGGCTTTGCAGTCACTCTGGTTGTACTGTTCGTTGGATACCTGATGTCTGTGCCGGTTACTGCGCAGGAGCTAATCGCTATTGATGAAACTTTTCCAGGCATGTCTGGGGAACTTGCCACACCTCTTCTTTTCACACTGATTGGTTATATCTTTACAGACTTCGTCCCTACGGGTGGAACATTGTATATGCATCCCATTGCTTTTGCGGCTTGGGTGGGTATGCTGGTGACAGCCTTGAATCTGTTTCCAATTGCACAGTTAGACGGTGGCCATGCATTGCGAGCTATAGTTGGTCCCAGATGGCACAAACAGATTGGTTGGGTTGCGCTATTGATAATGTTGCTCACAGGGTACTATTTGATGGCAATCTTAATACTTGCACTATCATCTGGCGGGGATCATCCTGGTCCGTTGAATGACACAGTAAAGATATCAAATGGTAGAATTATTGCGTTCATAGCTGCAATGATAATCCTCGTCTTGTGTATTCCACCTCTATGGCAAATGATGGGTCTTTTTTAGGTCAGAAAGTATGTCCTTGAAAAATCCGTAAAATTAACATGTGCTAGTGCATGCAAAAACGCCGGTTATTATAATGGGCGCTGGACGATTTGTTACTCCCGTCGTAATGTTCATTCTAGGAATGATTGTAATACTTCAATTGATTTCCACAATTACTGAAGGAATGCCCTCGACTCCTTTGATCCCCGATGTTTTATCAAACAGTTTGGGAACTGATATTGTTACGATAATGGTCATCGCCTTCCCAATTCTCTTTCTAGAGTACTACATATTTGCAGTTCCTATCGCAGTAATTCTCTTAATTGCTACTAAGATAATAAAATCGACTAGATATGAACTAAACATCATGAACATCGGTAGGGATTTTGGAGGTGCGCAAATAGTTCGTCGAGCAGCAGCTCCTGCGCTTTTTGCTGTTGCATCTGCTGAACTATTTCGTACTCCTCTAAGACTCTACCTCTTCGGTCCTAACTTTGATCCTGCTGTTGAACTTGTTCCAGAGCTTGTACCATTGTTTCCTGTAGTTGTATCCCTTATGAGTTCACTACTTGCAGTCCCGATAGCACTACTCTTGTTTATGCCCACATGGGTTCTAAATGACGCTGGTGTAGTCACTCACTTGAAGTCTGATAGACTGAATTTGCGACAATGTCCAGACACCCAAGGCGTTGGTCGATGGATTGCTAATATGCTTGGAGGATACGCACTCTTAGCTTTCCCAATAACCATGTTTCTGAATCATTTCTATGAACCTTTGATTCTTCCATGGCTAGAAGGAACAATTTTTTCAAATGAACAGATTTTCTATCAGTTAACAACAGGGACTCTCTGGACAATAGGTCTTCCATTCTTTGTCATGACATTTATTCTTCCAGTGATTATATTCAATGAAGCAATGCAAAAGCGATCGACTGTTCGAATTTTAAAACTTGCAACGCGATTAGGTGCAAAAATGGTTCGGAAAGAAAGAATTCAGGAAATCAAGCGACTTAGTTCTGTCTATGACGAAGAAAAGGCTGCAACAGTGGAACTGTACGCTGAAGCTGCAAACAAAGAGATAGTTTCTACGCAGAAGAGTATCAAGTCGAAAAGTAAAACAGCTATCACGTCATCAGATAAGAAGAGGACAACTATCACGAAGAAAAAGGAGAAGTTCAAGAAGTCAAAGAAATAGGAGTTATCAAGGAGTTTGCTTCTCTCAATGTTTTGCAGTCCTTTCTTGAGTTTCATATTTATCTAGCGACTGTCTTACTGCTTCTCTCACAAAGGCTGGAAATGATTTCCATGAGTCTTTGACATCTAATCTTTCAAAGCGGTCTTGGAGCGCCTTTGGAATTCGTACCATTGTGTCTACCATTGTGCAACTCATCCTGACGCTTGTCTTTTGCTTCTTAAATAGACAAGTATATAACCATTCGTATACGGGATGTATACAGAGGTATACATAGGCATGGTAAGTGAAGGCAGCCCCGCTGTTATGAAGGAAATAACTCCAGAATATCCCCCAAAACGTAGGTTTTCACGCGGATTTAAGAATCAAAATGAAACTAAACCGCACGAACCTGTCATAAAGGGATGTTTCAACTGTTGTCATCATCTGAGTAAGTTGTACTATTGGAAACAAAGCCCGTGCGATACATGCCTTCGATCGCCTGCTTATTACTACCGTCTATCAACTCGAGACCTCACCGATTACTGGCAATCCATATCGTCAAGTTGGACCTCACGGAGGAATATGCTCTATTGAGAGAAAAAATGAAGAGAAGCACAGAGGCTTATCCCAGTTCAGTACTTCAGATCATGAGTGTAGATGACCTTCTCGTCACACTACTGAAAGTAAGTGCTTTCATGTTCTTTCTCTTCATCTTTCTATTCCTACTTGTCGTGGGTGTCACACCTTAAGATTTCATCTTACACCGCTTGTATCGATTCCGCATTCGGTCCCAACAGTCTTTGAGCACTAGGAGAGCCCGAGGCTTTGGATAATTCTCTCCCGGCCTTCCTCGGGCTTTCCAAACCTCATCTATTTCATCCCTTTCTTTTGATTACTATAAGTAAAATAACAACGACAAGGACTCCTCCTCCAGCAATGAGCAGGATCGTCATATCTGGCGGTTCTCCATCGCCATTAGTTGTAGTCGTGGTAGTTGTAGTAGTTGGTACCAGCTCTTCAGCAGGTGTGACTATGATGTTGTCAATTGCTGGGCCGGGCATTGAATAGAATGAAAACACGTCAGATGATGAGAAAGTCCCAAGAACGAACTCCATTTGGATTGTTCCATTGAATGCTACCGTGAAGTTACCGTCAAGACTTCGAGTAATGTGAATATGATGCCACCCTGAAACATCTGCTGAATCATATACACTCACAGGTACGATTGAGAAGCTTCCAACGTTTCGTTGATAGAAAATAAAGTCATTGTCCCAAGAACCAAAAACACCTGTAACAACCATAATGCCATATTCTGCTGGGGGGCTGTTGATGTCCGTTGGTAACGCTGACACAAATGCAATATAGAAGTGGTTGTATTCTGTAGCTGCACAATCTACATCAAAGCTCCAATTGCCATAAGCCACATTGCTAGTATGATAAGCTCGACTGGTTTCCTCACCATATACACGCATTGTGTAATCTTCAGCAGTGATATTTGCATCTTCTTGAGTCGCAGGAAGTTCTGTTGAATTCCAGCCATCCACAGTCCATCCATCAAGAATCCCATCATTGAAATCATCAGACCATCCGTAAATCTGACTAGCAACAAAGCCAGTGTCAGAACCTACTGTAAGATTTGGCATTGTCAAACACAGAATTACCAGAAAAACAAGAAAGCCTAACCTTTTCTTCAATACGATCTCTCCTCCATCTTTCTACGCGTTATACTACCTATATGAAAAGTGTTTTGGAACTATGAACAGAATTAAAAAAAAGGATTTCCCCGGAGGAACCGGGGAACATCAGATGAATTACCAGTCTTCTTCTTCGTAGTCTTCGAGACCCCAATCCTCGCCTTCTGGGATTCTCATGACTCCAAGTTCTAGAAGGCGATCCATCACTTTCTCTGCAGCCTCATCAATCTGTGGTTCGAACTTTGCACCTGTTATGACAAGCTTTCCAGAACCGAATAACAGAATGACAACCTTTGGGTCTCGCATTCTGTAGATTAGTCCTGGGAACTGCTCTGGTTCATACAGTGTGTTCTCTAGCTTCATAGCTGCAAGCTCGAGATTAAGTTCTGCTCCTAGACTAGCACTTGCAACAATATTCTGGACAACAATAATTGGTTTGCCGGTAATTTCAATACCAGCTTCCTTAATGTTTTTGACTATCTTGTGAACTGCACGCTTTGCTTCCTTCTCGCTCTTTGCCCCGGTGCATACCATCTTTCCTGAGTTGAAAATCAGAGTTGCTGTCTTGGGTTTCTTAAGACGGTACACTAGACCGGGAAATTGCTCGGGGTCGAACTCGACATTGGGCATAGTAGCCGCAATCTCATCGAGATCAAGTCGCTGATTCAAAATTACAGAAGCGACAACGTTTTCTATCTTTGTCTTTGGTTGTGGACGTGGCATCTGCTCTAACCTGCCTTTTTTCTTGCCTTATATAGTATATAAGGGACTTTGAGATTCTATATAAGAGCCTTTTTAAATGTGAGCAATGGCACATCTATTTTTGTGCGAGCGCTGAATTCTGTTGACCGTTACTGTGCAATCCTGTCAACAGTCGCTGTCGTTTCTCTTGATAACGATGACTTTGACTTTGACATCTTCTGCAATGTCCCCGAAGGCTTGAAGGAAGTATTTAGATGCGTCTGCCAATCCCTCCTTCCCTTTGGGCGTCAGATGATATATTATCTGTCTACCCTCTCTGCGACCTTTGATGAAACCTCCCTCTTTTAGTTCCTTCAAGGCGGGATAAATAGTGCCTGGTGTTGGTTTTGTCCCTCTTCTTGTAGCAATCTTCTCTGCTATCTGTTGGCCATTCATTTCTTCTTTATCAAGCTCCCAAAGGATTTGAAAAGTAAGGAGTCCTCTCATATCGCAGCACTCAGGGGGACAACATGCTTCACTATCCTTCGGGTCGCTCATGTAAAAATATTGGATGTCCGATACATTTAAATGTATATATAGGATGTCCAATATTGGACACCCAATATAGATGGTGATTGAATGGCTGAAAATAGAACTCATAAAAAAGCAGTTCCGAAATGTGGAATCAATAATCAAATGAATTCTAGAAGGTCCTGTCAACTATCAGTGTGTGGTGACTATAAATTATCAGTAGAAAATCCTATGAAACTGGTGATAGCATGACGAAAATGAAGAAAGTAAGTGAAATGAAACCTGATGAGATTAAAGATGCAGTTAGAGATGCCTACTCTCGTGTAGCGAAGGAAACCTGGACTCCGGATGAACAAACACCAAATTGTAGTGATGCAAGTTGTGGTCCTGCACCAAGTCAAACATCCTCAAGTTGTTGTGGTCCTCAGCAAGAAGTCAAAGTCACAAGAGTAAATCTTGCAGAAGCTCTTGGATATGATACTGAAGGTATGCCAACAGGTGCTACTGAATCCTTCGCTGGGTGTGGAAATCCTGTTGCACTTGCTAGTCTCAAAGAAGGCGAGGTTGTCCTTGATCTTGGTAGTGGTGCTGGCTTGGATATGTTTGTTGCAAGTAAGAAGGTCGGCGAAACTGGAAAGGTAATTGGTGTAGATATGACTCCCGCAATGATTGAGAAAGCAAAGCAAAATGCTGAAGAATTAGGAATCACGAATGTTGAATTTCGCTTTGGTGATATTGAGGATATGCCAGTTGAGGATAATTCTGTTGACGTTGTAATTAGTAATTGTGTCATTAACTTGGCTCCTGATAAAGGCAAGGTGTTTCGTGAAGCTTATCGTGTTTTGAAACCTGGCGGTCGTGTGATGGTGTCTGATATAGTCCTCTCTAAACCATTGCCACAAGAAATTCGAGATGAAGTTGTGACGTACACTGGCTGCATTGGAGGTGCAATTCTTGATGAAGAGTATCTTCAACACATGCGTGATTCAGGATTTCATGATGTCCGGATCACTAGCAAGGCTGGACAGAGTCTCTACGGTGCATATAGTGCATACATTGCTGGATCAAAGCCTGAGTGAAGGAGAGTTATTTTTTGGATTTTGAGGTTAGTATGGAAACCAGCGGAAATCTTGTCAAAGTGCCTGTCGGTGTCAATGGTCAAGGTCCTTTCATCTTTGACCTAGACACTGGCGCATCAGCGACAACCCTTTCCAAAAAACTCGCTGAAAAGCTTGGAATCGAAATTCGTAAAAGCAATCGTTCTGATGCACGTGGTATTGGAGGAGGAGTCCCTACTGAATTCGCAGACGCAACCATCAATCTTGGCGCTCTTGAATTTGAAGTGGATGAGGTCTATGTCCTAGATCTTGACTCAATGTTACGTTGCGCTGGTGAGCACGGTGGAGTGTTAGGATATACAACTCTGAAGCATTGTACGATGTCACTCAGTTATTCTAAGAAACGCTTCAAATTGAGCAAAGGTAGTTCCTCATTAAACCTTGAATGGGGAAAGTTCCATTACATCCAAGACACGCACCTTATTGGAATTCCGGTTCATATAAACGGAAGCGGCCCCTATGAATTCGTTCTCGATACTGGGGCTGGTAACAGTGTAGTTACGCCAGAACTAGCTAAGAAGCTGGGTCTTGAAGCCAAAGAATTCCCTGGTATCGCCCGTGGAATTGGTGGGGATGTTCAACTAAAACTTGCTCCGGTAGAAACATTATCAGTTGGATCAGCACAAATTGAGAATACCCAATTAGTCGTTGTAGATCTCTCGCTTGTGTCACCCAAGGGAAAACTGATTGATAATGGTATCATCGGATATGACTTTCTCAGGAATTTTGAAACTATCATCGATTATCCCGAACAGCAGTTTTCGTTTATTGACGAGCGCGATTCGTAGACTTCGGAAGACACATAGGCAGATTTGTCAGAATATTTGAGCGGTTTTAATGATGAGTGAGGAAAGCACCTACCAAGGTTATGATGGTACTACAATGCTCTTGAGAATCTGGAAACCAAAGGGAGATCCCAAGGCGATTGTTCTCGGCCTTCACGGTTTAGGGTCTCATAGTGGTCGTCTTGCATACTTAGGTGAAAGATTCATTTCGCATGGTTATACCTTCTATGCTCCTGATTTACGAGCCTTTGGTACGTTTCCAGGCCGCAAGGGTCATGTAGAGAGATTTGATGAATACATTGAAGATATAGAATCATTAGTGGCATACTTGAAACTCCTTCATCAAGACAAGAAGCTATTTCTTTTTGGCCATTCTCTTGGAGCTGTTTTTATCATTCATTATGTTGCCAAACATCCAAGTGAAGCTGATGGAATCCTTATTCCAGCACCAGCAGTTTCAGAGCGGCTAAAAGTGGGTGGAGCTACAAGAGCAATTGCATCCTTCCTTTCCAAGCTCAATGTCAAGATTTACTTTAGTAACGGTCTTGATTATGAATTGATATCAAGGAATCCTGAAATTGTAAAAGACAATAGGGAAGATCCACTCCGATTTGATAAAGCGACACCACGATATGCTATAGAGGGACTAAAGGCAAGTAAAGAAGCATTTGACTTGGCTAGTAGAATCACTACACCGGTTTTAGTTCAGCAATCTGGCGATGATTTAATCTTGGTTCCTGAACGTAACAAGGAGTTCTTTGATAATATTGCATCTGAGGACAAAACTTGGAAACTCTATCCTGGACTCTATCATGAACCTTACCATGAAGATGGAAGCGAAGAAGTCTTCGCTGATATGTTCAAATGGCTTGAAGAACGAAGGTGAAATTGAAGAGATAAGTTCCTACTAGTTTTTCCCAAATCCTTTCTCCTGCAGGAATTTACCAAATTTCTTATCTATTGATTCAATATGCTTAACAAGCCAATTAATCAGGAATGTATTGATTGAATTACTGAGTGCCTCAGTTGCGCCATCCTGTTCAAAATCCTCTACCAAACGGTCCAGTGTAAATGTGAATTCCTCATGCTGTTGCTTGTGAGGAACGAGTCCTGGATAATCTAGTTTCTTCATATGTCTCTCTTCAGTTGAGAAATGGAACTCAGTATAATCTATCAGAAAATCAAGTGTCTTCAGGATTTTTTCCAAACCACGTGCATGCTTAACAGCTTCTGATAAATCTTTGATCCTTAGTATAAGCATCTTGTGTTGTTCATCTATCAGGTCGATGCCAACAGAGTAACTATCATTCCATTCGATTTCTGTCATGATTTGGTTTTCTCAAGTTACTAGTCATAAGGATTGTTCTATCGCTATAGTTCTGAACTTTAACTATGAAAAGCCTTTTATGCGCGCCGAAGATTCGACGCCGCCAAGCGTCGAGATGACTTAAGATAAGTCTGTCTCTAATCCATCGAGAGTGACATTGAATGAGCAAAACAAATAGAGTGTTCGCATTCCTTTTCCTGGTTCTCTTTGTGGTTAGTATAGCTACTCCAGTGGCGTTCCACAAGAACTTCATTCTGGACAAATCCCCAGACAGATTATTTGAACCAGCTTCTACAAATTATATCGTGGATATTACTGTCCGTAATGATGGGATGGCATTCAATGATGATGACTTTGACTTTCGGGTTAGGAATGGTACAATTGCACTGAACAATGCATTGGTGAGGCTTTACAATGTAACAACAGGTTTGTTCACTGGCTATGAGGATCAAACAGATGGTAATGGACTTGCACACTTCTCGAATCTGCCGCAAGGTGTCTATCAGTGGAACGTTTCACATCCCTTGGACACAATCACTCCGCAAAAGACTGGGCAAATTACATCTGATGGTCCTGAGGCAAGTGTCCAGATTCTATTTGGCAATATCGACTGGGAGAATGATGATGATGACATCAATGCAACTGTACGAGATGTTGAAGGCAGGTTAGCTTACAACCTTAACTTTTCTGTTCATTATGCACTTAACGACTCGATTTGGGCACAGAGTGAAGTCATAGATGGAAAGGCTGGCTTTGAGGACCTTCCAGAAGGCACCTATACGTGGAAGGTTTCTGTCTTAGGTGGGACTACCTACGATGGCTATTTGCTTGCAAGTGGAACTGTTCAATCCAATGGGACTCAACTTCTAGAATTCCATAGTGTTGACCAACTGACTGGAAACTCTGATTACCTTGATTTAGAAGTCTTTACATACTTTGAAACCAGTATTTCTCCAATTGTAGGTGCAACAATTGAAGTAACATTCAAGAATGGTACTTTCTACGACTCAAAGGTCACACCCGCAAATGGTACAGTGACCTTCATTGATCTTCCTATTGAATTCATCAATTGGACTATTACTTATATGGGCGAGCCTGTAGGCCTTGGCAATTACTCTTATGATTTAACAACGGTTGAAGCGGATGTCAGAAACCCCATCATTACTTTAGCTGATGATCTTGAAGTCCTACTTGGGACAGAAAATGTAACTCTATCTTGGACGATAGAAGATGAACATCCCGGCTCAATTCAAGTTTGGGTTAATGGAGTTCTAAATGTAACAACACCTTGGTTAAACACAACCTATGAGTATGTATACAATATCAGTTCCTCATTTTCGAACTTCATCATTGGCTACTATGAGATTAAATTAAAGGCAATTGATTTGCACTCTAATTATGCAGAAGATATTCTTACCCTTCGATTCTATGAGAATGTCACTCCTGTAATTGAAGGTCCTGATCCATTGGAGTTCACTTTTGGTGAAAGAGGCCACTCACTCTCATGGAATGTTACTGATGAATATCCTGACAAGTATGTCATTACAAAGGATGGCGAAAATTTCGCAAATGGCACAATCGACCCTGAGGAGCCAGTAATTACAATCAGTCTTGATGGACTTGGAGTTGGAGTGCATAATTTTACACTTTATGCAAATGATACGAGTGGAAATCTAGCTACCTATAGTGTATTGGTGACTGTGTTGGGTGATGATGTTCTACCAGTGATTACGTATACTCCCCCTGATATTCACTATGCTCAAGGTGATAGGAATCAAGTCTACAGTTGGACTGCCACAGATGAATTCATGGACTACTATGTGATTCTTGTTGATAATGTAGTCGTCGTAACAGATGACTGGACAACAATGAATATTGAATTCGATTTCGGAGGGTTATCTCTGGGTCAGCACAATGTGACTCTACGAGTTTACGATACCAGTGGTAATATGGCTGAGTCCACGGTGAGGGTATTTGTTTCAGCATCAACAGCTTCAGTATACCTTACGTGGGCTATTCTAATCTCAGTAGGAGTCATTGCTGTAGTAGCCTTAATCTGGTTCATAAGATATCGTTAGAAGGCATGACGGTAACCTATAGCCGTCAGCCTTTTATCTCTAACAATGAAGGTCTGCAGAGTAGCAACTCTTTTCGTTGTTCAATGAGTAACTATGGTGAATATTGTGAGCTATATCCACATCGGTGACGTGTTAACAGGGAAATACGAAGGCAAAACAGTACACCTTCGTGGATGGGTCCATCGTATTCGGAAGCAAAAGAAGATGGTATTTGTCCTTCTACGTGATCCCTCAGGTGTTGTACAGACAGTCATTAAGAAATCCGTGGTCAGTGAGAAAGAATATGCCGATGCAGAGAGGATGTTGATTGAATCTCTCGTCACAATGGTGGGTATTGTGAAAGCTGATGCTCGTGCTGAGGGAGGATATGAAATCCAAGTTGAGAAGTTTGAAGTCTTGCACTTCGCAGAGGAGTTCCCAATTACTGAACACCAAAGTATCGAATTCTTGAATGATAATCGTCACTTGTGGATGAGGTCTCGTAAACTCACCAATGTACTCAAGATTCGTGATGAGGTGTTCCGGGCTACAAGAGAATACCTTAGAAACGAGGGTTTCTTCGAAACCACATGTCCGATGTTTGTGTCAACCATGGGTGAGGAAGGAGCAGAACTTTTCGAAGTTGAATACTTTGGAAAGAAGATGTATATGACCCAAACGAGCCAGATGCATCTAGAACCCCAATTGTTCGCAATGGAAAAAGTGTTCATTTTAGCACCTTCTTTCCGAGCCGAGAAATCTCGTACCCGAAAACATGTCACTGAATTTTGGCATCTCGAGGTGGAGGAGGCATGGTGCGATCATGAATGCAACTTGAAACGGCAGGAAGGTCTCATTAGTCATATGTGCCACTCAGTCGCCCAGAACCGTTCCGCTGAACTCAAAGAATTAGAAATAGACCCAGAGCGGTTACTAGCTGTAAATCCACCTTTTGATAGAATGACCTACGAACAAGCTATTAGATTTTGTCAAAAAGCTGGACTTGATATAAAATGGGGAGATGATATTCGCGCTGAAGCAGAGGAATTATTGACAAAAGACAGTGATAATTTCCTCTTTGTTGAATATTATCCCAAAGAAATCAAATCATTCTATATGAAACATAATCCCGACGACCCTCGGACATACAAAAACAGTGACCTTCTAGCTCCTCGTGGCTTTGGAGAGGTGATTGGGGGTAGTGAGCGTGAAACCGACGCGCAACGTTTGATTGACAATCTTCTCCGTATTGGAGATGATCCGGAGAAATACAAATGGTACATTGATATCCGCCGATATGGTAGTGTTCAACACTCTGGATTTGGTGTAGGGATTGATAGAATAATAACGTGGATGTTGAAACTCGACCATATTCGTGATAGTATCCCATTTCCAAGGACAGTAAGTCGAATATTCCCATAGCTATGGATTTCTCTTAGAGGCTCAGGTGTATCTTTTCTTTATCGGACACACCTACTATTTGTATCTTGGAATTACTGGTTTGTTATGAAGAGATACGTGTAAAGAAGTGCAAATAGTACATGAAGTCCAATAATACTCCATACCATGACACTTACTACAGCTGTAAAGTATGCAAATAATTCAGCCACTACCATTAGGATAAATGCAAGATCAAATAGAATGAATATTGCCTGTCTAGTGTCTGAATGTTCTACATTCCGAACAAGAAATGCAAATACAGCTGCTGCTAGTATCCATGAGGCTGAGTGGCGTCCCATGGTCAGCCCTCCTTCGAGATATGATGCACCTAATAGGTCCAGTATCATATCTGGCACAAACATAAGACTAATTCCAAAAAATAAACCCACGATAGTTGTTAGTAAGAAGACTGGTTTTGCTTGCATCTCAATCTCCCAGCATATTTGAGCAGAAGCTTGTATTTATTTATTTTTATAATTTGATTATTTGTCTATTCGATTCTTAGCAATATGAATTAACTTGCAGTAAAAAAAAGATCAGTTTCTCTGACGAGCACATTGTAATTATTTGTAGAATAAGGTGTGATTTGATTCAAGAAGTCTCACTCGATTCCTGTTGCTTTTTCTCAATCAGCTCTGCTTGATGAATCCTGACCATTTGGATTGAATATACTAAACCCAGTCCCCCCACGACAACTCCGATTAGCCAGAGTGGACTAGCAAAAGGATGTGCAAAGATGAGTGTAAGTGTATATAGTAACAAACTGGCAAAGAATATTCCAAATGATACAAGTACTGCATAGAATGACCATGGCATTTGACTGAAACTCATGCTTTCCACTCTCAACTCTCAGGATAACTGCAATAAAGACCTTGTCCAACTCAGAATCTGACACTCACTGGTTAGACTGGAAATTATTATTCTCTTCATCTCCAGTGCTCAACGGACTTACTAGTAGTCCTTCTGAAGTTGCTTTTAGAACAACTCGTTTCTTGATTCCTGCTAAGCGTCTGATCGTTTCTGGAATCACCATTCGCCCCTTCGCATCAATTTCCGTGATGTCACCATAGAGCGTGTGTTTCTGTCCCTCAATGAGACCATCTCTAATTCTCAAGACCCTATCTGCATACTCTGCAACTCGTGGATTATGGGTGACATTGATGATGGTTGTTCCAAATTCTTCGTTAGTCTTCTTCAGGGCTTCCATGACCATCTCAGTTGTTTCACTATCCAGCTCTCCTGTAATTTCGTCTCCCAGTAGAAGTTCCGGTTTGTTTGCTAGAGCCACGCAAATTGCACATCTTTGGTTTTCTCCTCCAGACATTTGATTTGGCTTATGGTGTGCTCTTGGACCCAGTCCCATTGTATCAAGTAACATCTGAGCTCTTTCATTTGCGAGCTTTGTTGGTGCGCCCGCGAGTTTCATAGGTAGAGTGACATTCTTGAATGCTGTTAGACCAGGTACCAGATTACCAACTTGCCAGATGAAACCGACTTTCTGTCGTCGATAGAGCATGGACCTTCTGTCATCAAGGATAGAAACGCTGTGACCATCAAAGAGAATCATTCCTGCTGTGGGTTTATCTAGTGCTCCCAACATCTTAAGTAAGGTTGATTTTCCTGACCCACTAGGTCCAACAATTGATAGGAACTCACCCTCACGCACTTCGAAGTCAACTCCTCTTAAGGCAATGACCTCTTTCTGTCCCCGCCTGTAGACTTTCATTAGGTCTCTAACAACAACCTTGTATTGCTCCGCGATTTCATCAAGATTTTCTGTCATGATTTTCACCCTGTATATTGAATTTCCTCTGCGATATTGAGCTTAAGTGCTCGAGACACAACAACATATGTTGCCAGGAGAGACACTATCACAGCAGTACCAATTATTCCTATTAGCAATGGCCAAGGTACTACGAGATTTACTGGAAGTCTTGTCCATAGCTGATTAGTTGATAGTCCCATGTATAATAGTGGTATGTCTTTTAGTAATAATGCAAGTACAGTTCCCAAAGCCCCACCTATTAATGCTGCCAGCAGTATTCCAATTGATGTATCAGCTAATGTCGCTACAATCATTGATTTAGTTTCAGCTCCTAATGCCCTTAGAACGGAAAACTGCTTTCTCAGATTTCTGATTCTGACAGCTGTAACAATAATCATCCCGAATGTGAGATAGATAATCGAGAATATGACATTAAGTGTATACGCTCCAAAGATTGACTGTGTGGCTCTAGAATCAAGAACTTCATCAATCGATTCTTGAGCCGCTTTTATATCATTGAAACTTGATGGTGCAATGTTGTAGATGTCAGTCATTACTTGAGTATAGTTAGCATCTGGTGTGAGATCGATATAGAATTTCGTCACACGTGTATTATTAATCCAATTATGTAGTAAACTGATATCCATGATTAGAAAATCAGAAATATCTGGTTCACCTGGGAAGTATGTATTCTGAATATAACCTCCGATACCATTTGTCATAAGATCAACAATTGTGCAGCTAGTTTCATTATACCATGTAGGACTAAAGACCTGCAAATCAAGCAATGGAGAGTATTGAGGTATAGGCATACGAGTGACTGGATCGATAGTATAATAGCTAACTGGCTTAAATGTGGTAATGATGTTGATGCCATCATCTGATGAATCGTTTAGCTTTGGTATGGATAATTGAGGTCGGTCATAATATGTGAAATAATCAAGCCAAAAGGCAGTTTCAATCCAAGAGTTCGGTTGAACTCCAAATACCGAAATTGAACGATTGACATTTTCCCCTCCGCCGTAGGCATATGCATTCCAATACTGAACATAACCCATGACCTGAAGTACCGGACTCACTTGAGCAACGCCGCTAACTTCAGTTATATTTTGAATAAGGTTCATAGTGACATTAGTTAGAGTAGGATCAACTTCAACAGTGATATCAGCTCCAGTTTCAAACAGGAATACATGTTTCATATGCATATCTCCAGTTGTGGCTGAGAGTGAAGCAAAAAGACCTGCTGTGAAAACCATCGCGATAAACATTGTTCCAATAGCTTCAGACTTCTTGAACATCCGAGTTGTCCTTGATATGAGACGAGCGCCAACAACTAATGAGGGTCGTTTAATCCTCGATAGCAACCTCGACTTAATAATTGCAGTTCCTCTTGACAGCAGCCTAGTAAAGGAGTAAAGAAAGATAGCCATCATAGGTATAATGGTCATTGCAAAGAATGTTGATGCCATTGTCGATAAACCGCCAAATGCAAACATAAACATCAACATCAATAGGAGATATCCTGAAACTCCCATAACTAGCATATCGATGGCTGGACTCGCCATTTTTTCTGATTCAGTCAGAATTTCTCCTTCAAGAACATTATGTGCTTCTGTGGGAGTCATAAGGAGAGCTTTGACAGCAGATGGCATAGCCACGATTAAACCTACTATGAATGAAAATGAGAAGACAATAATTATAGCTGTGGGCTCAAGTAACAGGGTGAATCCAGATAGTTGGTCAAAACTGAACACCAGAAGTTCTCTTACAGAACCAGACAGAATAGCCGCTAAGAGTCCAGTAAAAACTGCACCTAAGCTCCCAATAATTCCAGTAGTGACTGCACTACTTAATACCCAGAGGAATGCCTGTATTCCTGACGAACCTCTAGTCTTGATAGTACCAACATCTCTACGTTGTTCATCAGTCAGAAGTTTTGAGTTGTATTGTATAAGCATGACTCCCATGATTATCGATGGTATCGAGAACGCAATAGCAACTGCTCGCACACTCATGGACCAAATAGCAAATTCATAAACTGCGTTTTGAATTTTGTAAGAATCGTATCGAATTATACCAAATGGCAAGGTTTCCTGTTCAATCTGTTTCTTTATGTTCTGAAGGATTTCAATCATTGCTTCTGCATCATTTTGGATAATTCCCATTCTATCAAACTTGACCCAGATTCTATCTTGAATACCGTAATAGTCATCATGTGGAAGAAACCCAAATGTTGAGTTCAGTGCTTCAGCAGTAGTAATAATTTGTAGATATGTGACTTCAGGTTGATTCCAGTACTGTTCCATCATGTAAATATTTGAAATGAATGTGCCAACAATTATGAATGACTTCTCTATTTGAATTTCAGACCAATTTCCATCTGACCAATCCTCAACAGTTATGGATACTGTATAATTTCCACCTAATTCAAGGCCTTCTGAGAGAAATAGGCTATTCTCCACAAGACATGAATCATTATCATAGGATAAAGTTCCGCTATTCAGATTGATTGCATCAGGAAATGTTTCAAATGCGGTACTATTTATTCCCAAGAATCCTCTTCTACTATATCTATAATCTTCAGCATACCAGTCATACATGTTCACGAACGTTATAGGTTCTGTAGCAACTACATAATCCTGCGATTCAACTATCTCTCTAATTTCATCAAAAGATGTCGAGCTGGGATTAGAGAAGTTTTGAATATAGAATTGATAACCTAATGAAACCTCCATATCAATTGGTACATCCGCAGTCATGTCGTTAAGGACAGTTGGGGCGGTGGAGTCCATGTAGAATAGAATTCCACCAAGAACTCCACTTGATAATGAAAAAATCAAGAGTGTTGTCAGAACTTCAGGGGCTCGCGCAGATAAACGTGCGAATAGAAACAACTACACGTCACCTCCATATGGAGCTGCTTCAGCCCATGTTGCATTCAATGTTGATGCAAGATTAATTCGTGACCCAAGCACAGCTACAATTCCGATGAAAATCACCACTGATACAATGAAAAACGCAAGAACCGATAGAATAGTGCTCCAAGGAATCACTGCAAAAATAGGGACAGGGTATATAGTGTACCAAGAAGCCATTCCAGTTGAAGATGAAGCAATGGATGTTGTCAAATACATCGGAGCATAAACCAGTAGGACAATAATGCTGAACAACATTAAGACAAGCATCTCTGCTCCTTGAGCTCTTACAATGACTCCAACATCAGCTCCGTTAGATCGCAGGAGTGCAATCTCTCTTCTCCTCTCACGTACTCCTTCCAATGCATAAACAGCAAAGGCACCCATAATTGTGCCAACTGTAAGAACTGTCAACATTGTATCAACCGCTCTATCCATATGGTATGATACTTGGCTTAGATATTCGCCAGTCCTTGTAGTTACCGAATCCCAGGTCCCTTCCCAGAGTACTTGCATTCCTCCATGATTAAGTACATCACGCACAATTTGAGTTCCATTTGCTCCTTTAACAGTTGAAACACATAGAAATGAATCAGTTTCATTAACAATGTTGATGTGTGTGCTGAGGAAGTCACGATTTACCAATACCCTCTGCTGACCCACAATCTGATAGTAACTTGGATAAAATGGCGTTGGACCTATTGGTATTGCATCATAGTATATCCAATCATCTCTTGCTGGCATCTCAGGGATAGATGTAACAATTCCAAGGATTCTGAAAGAGATCGGTATTGTATCCCCGGAGAGTTGAGTTGCACGCATGATGTCTCCGACCTCAAGATTGAAGTCGTTCGCAATGTCTGAAGATATTATTGCGCCATCTGGAATTGACGAAAGAGATTCTAACATTCCTCCCATTTCGGATTCATTCAATCTATTACCCAAATAGTGATACCCAATTTTTGAGTACTCAGTAGGATTGACTGCTAGAAACGTATTTCGTCCCTCATATCCGCTAGTCAGATACAAATCAATCTCTGACACTACCGTACTAGAAGCAACTTGTCCATGATCTGTGACATTTGATATGAAATCGTTCCAGAGATCATATTGCGAACTATCAAGTGCAAATGAAATGTCCGCACCAACACTCAATCTTGATTGGTATTCAACAGTCACTGGTAACGACGCATCGATGAGAGCACTGTTCCATGAAAGGCATATTGCCAGAACCAGAACCATTGCAGCAGCCCCGCCAGATGATGCGCCTTTACCAATTCTACGAATGCCTATGGAAGCTGATATTGGCCCAACTATTTTTGTCATATATTTTGATATGATGGTTGAGCCTCTCCTAAGTAACTTTATTGATAGACTTGCAACTCCAAGAAAGAGTGGGAGTGGAATAATTGGAAGGATCAATCCCAATATTGGATCACTAACGACCGTAGTTCCTCCAGTAGCTAGAGCGAGTAGAAGCAAACCAGATATCAACACAACTAGTAAATCCCATCTGATGAAGTTGAAACCTTTTACAAGCTTGGCAATTTTTCCTGTGTTTTCATCAACTGATTTCTTGGTCGAGTAGATCACTCGATACCCACCTAATGTCATCACTGGCAAGATAATCCCAACAAGGACTGAGATTATCAATGATTCAATAGAAATCAGAAATGGCTCAGTAATCATCAAATTAAAATTAAAAGTGAAGTATCCGCTGGATGATATTGCTACCCTACTAATTCCTATTCCGGCGAATATCCCTATGATACAAGAGAGAATAGACAGGATGAATATTTCTCTATTTATAATCTTGTCAAGATCCCCAGTTGCCGCACCTCTTGAGTATAACACACTTGACTCGTATCTTCTCTCGTTTACATTATGCCGAATTGCGAGAAATGTGACAAACACAATTAAAACTATAATTCCAGAAGACCTGAAAAGTTGAGCCATCCTGGCTACCTGAATCCAATACATGTATTGATTAATCGCATCTGCAATATGATTTGACACCCAGTATCTAGACGACCATGGATATTGTGGGTCATAGTAAGGGTCAAGCTCCCTTATCGCTTGCCCAATCCCGGAAACATATGCTAATGAACCGCCTGCGTTGAAAGGAGTAACTCTAGATCTATCAATATCAATGAAGACTCTGTGGTTTATTTCTGACATGAGATCTGGATTTACGATTGCGATACTATCATATGACCAATAGTATTGATTGGAAATCTCTGAGTCACCTTGTTTGTAAACTCCTATGATTTCAACCTCTTGTAAATCATAACCCCAATATGGAGTGAAATTCACAACATCTCCGATATTGAACCCATAATATTTGACGATGCCATCTATTACAGCAATTTGCGAGCTATTTGCTCCGGGGAATGCTCCGTCAACGAGTGTGATATAGCCTGGGAATGTATCCATGAACTCTTGAGAAGGTGCTATGATGTCCCCAAAAATTAAGTCCTGCCAAGATCCCCACTCGTCAGTATACCAATACTCGATACCTCCCATACTAGTTTGAATTGCCGCAGCCTTTGTGACTCCATCGATGTTTTGGATACTGCTGACGTAATTCTGTATGGTTTCTCCTTCTGCAAACATTGCTATTGGTCCAACATCTGCCATATTATTATCCCACTCATGGACTGAGTAAGAATCAACATACACTGTGATGCCCATAGCCATTGCAGACGCGAGCAGAAAACAGAGAAGTGTAACACCTTTGCGTCTTACACTATGAAATGCCTCATAGCCTGCTGGTACTGCGGCCATTTTCCTTTTCCTCCCTCATGGATTCTCTATCATGCCATCTCTCATTCTGTATACATGATCCATTTTTTCGCCTACTTCTGGGTCGTGAGTCACCGTGATTAGAGTGCCTCCTTCACCTTTTGTCAGTGAAACTAAAATATCCAGAATCTCTTTTCCAGTGTTATAGTCGAGGTCTCCTGTAGGTTCATCTGCAAGAACAATGACAGAACTTGTTGTACCAGGCGGTTTAGCCAGAGCTCTCGCAATCGCGACTCGTTGCTGTTCTCCTCCCGACAGTTCATCCGGACGATGCTCAGCTCTCTCCGTTAAACCAACAAGAGATAGCAAGTGATCAACACGGTCTTTTCTCTCATCTTCTGCAACGCCGCCGATGAGTAACGGGAGTTCTACATTCTCATATGCAGAAAGAACAGGTAAGAGGTTAAAGAATTGAAACACGTAGCTAATCTTATTCCGTCGGACTCTGGTCAGCTCCCCCTCATCCATGTTCGTGATATCAACTCCATCTAGGACGACTCTACCGTGCGTTGGTCTGTCGAGTGCGCCTATTAGGTTCAGTAATGTAGTCTTTCCTGAGCCGCTCGGTCCCATAATACCAATGGCGCTTCCTCTTTTGATTTCGAGTGAAACACCTCTCAAGGCGTGAACTTCAATCTCACCCATGGAATATACTCTTGATACTTCATCGAGGTCAACAATCACATCATTGTTCAGAACTACCCACTCCGAAGACTTTCTCGCTATAACCAGAGCTGAGTGCGAAGGCTAATAAATTACTCCTTTGAAGTACTAAGAATTGTACTATTTTTCACATAATGAGAAATATGCGCACATATAATCAGTAATTAATGATAGGTGCCATTTTCAATATGTGGAATGAGAAACTTTAAGTTATTCTATGGATATAGAATAGTTAAAGATCGATTGAATTTCAGAGGTGTAGCTTTCATTGTCTGAAGAGATAATGGCACGTAAGTACGAATTCTTCAGTTGGCAAGGATTCACTATGGGAGCTATCTTGATGGCCGCATCACTGATTATTCAATCTTTCATCAGCTTTGATGTTGTCTGGATGGAACGTGCAGTTAGCTATGCCATATACATCATGTTCTCATCGCTCATTGTGGGTATAGCGTCAGGTGGCGTACTAGTCTATCTTTTCCCACCGGATCAAGATGTGATTGGAATATCAGGACTTGGTAGTGATGATGTCACTCAGCATCTGTCACTTATTCTCGTTATAATTGCACTAGTACAACCTATCTTCACAGGATTCGTGTTCTTTTACGAGTATTTTGCTACTGACCCGTTCATCTTCATCTGGGTTATGCTTGGATTTGCAGCTCCAAGTTTAGGTCTGACTGTTGCTATGTTTGAAAGGTCTAGGGCAATAGGAGAAGACCTTAAGGTCTACTTTTCAGTTCATGAAAAACTTGACATGTCAAGCCTAGAGTGGCTGCATGCGATTGGTCCTCGAACAGCGACATACCGGATGGGTATGCTCGAGAGCGCAGCAAGAAGAGTTGATGGATTGAAAATATCAGGTCACGAGATAATACGAGAGCGCAGTCACTTCGCTGTCAATCAGTGAGATTACGGGGCATGTTTTTTTCGCATATGAACCTCTAAACCCAAATCATTCCATGCCACCCAATTGCATTTCAAGCAACTAAAGGATACACTTCCAAGACCGAAACGTGGTGGAGCTTTTTCCTCAAGTTGATATATGGTACCACCATATCCGCTTCTCTTTGTTGAACTAATCTTGAATCTCTTCTTAAAGCAGTCAGTACATATGCATAGGTTCTTTCGTGTGTCATTAGCAAAGGTGTCTTCAAGACTTTTAGCTGGTTTGATTGGGTCTACTTCTTTGCCACAACTTTCACAGTAATCTAACGAGGCAACCACCTCTTTTCATGTTCAGGGCATCCGTGTATTAAGAGTCTGGCACTTTGACGACTGATTGTCCACTATTTGAATTCTCTGAGTAGCAACTTAACATCTTTGCTCTTAAGTAAAACCATGTCCTATTGTATTTTCAAACAGATGAGCAGCTGTAGAAAAGACTTCTTCAACACCTTCACCAGTGGTACAAGACGTTTCAAGAAATGCGACTGGATGAAGGGCTGCATCATCTCCATAACGTTGAGCTAGCTCTTCTGCAAATCTGAATCCTTCATCATACCCAACTGGTTCATCTCCCGAGTCCTCACCAGCTTCAGTCCTAAGATCGATTTTGTTTGCCACAATTACGAGTGGTGGCATATCCTCTGTTGATAGTGTGGCTTCTCTCAGCCAAAAATCAATGCTCTCAAAACTCCATCGATCAGATGCGGAATAAACTATAATCAAAACTTGAGCGTCCCTATAGAACTCCTTTCTCTGCACTTTTGCTTTAACAGCAAGATCGAATGACCATACTCTCATTTCAACACGATGACTCTTGCAATCGAAAATACGACCAAAAATATGGTCTGACACAGAACCATCTTCCAGTTTTATTGGAACGATTTCTGCTTTTGCCTTCAGAGTTTCTTTTCCAACACCATCTTCTCCCAACAACAATGTCTTACATTCAACAATGGGTTTAATCTGATGGGCTGGGACCTCTTGAGTTTCTATTTCTTCGTCCAGTTGCTCTTCTTCTTCGATAGTTTCTGCGATAAGCTCAATCTCTTCATGTTCAACCTCAATTTCAGCTTCTGGGACTTCTTCTTCAGGTTCTATTATTTCACCAATCCTTGCAAATGATTTTTCGGACGCAACGATTTCCTCATTTCCAGCTAGGTTGATACTGATTTCAGCTTTCTTCTCTACAGGTTTCTCCTTTGGTGCGCTTGTCATGAAAGTGTCGCTCAAAGATTCTACTGCTTGAAGTGCATCAGCTATATCATCAAAGTCTTCAACACTAATCTCGCCTTTCTTGTCAGCACTAACTCCTTGACTCTCAACAAATGTTGCTGCTTGATCAGGAGCCTTTCTAAGGAAGCTTCTCTTTTTCTTCTCAGGTTTTTCAGGTTCAACTATTGATTCTGGTTCTTTCATGACTGGTTCTTCAGGAATCACTACAGGTTCTGGTGCTTCTTTTTCTTCCAAAACTTCCTCTCTAATGACTCTTCTCGCTTTTGGAAGACCAATACGGTCCAGTACATCTTCAAGCACTCCAGGAGCCAATCTCTTGCCAAGGTATCGTATATATTTCTGCAGCTCTAGAGCGACATCGTCAAATGATCTCCCTTTCAAAGGAATCTTCTTTTTGACAACCCCCTTATCACGCACCTCAACATAGGTTGGAGTGAGCGTGAGTGAGATGGTTGTTCCCGGAATTATCATAACCGCTCTGTATCTCCTAGCTAAACGTCAACAACTGACTTTTGTAGTATCTTAACTGTTTCGTGTGCAAGCCATCTGATGGCCATACTTCAATATAATGAATGAGACAGAAAGCCTAAAATCTTAGCTAGTAGCTAGCTGATTTCAGGTTGATACGATGGTGGATGTGGATTTCAAAGAGTATGTTGATGTGATTAAAGATTGGCCTGCGCCTGGAAACGTTGTGTGCGACATCAGCAGGCTTCTTGAACACCCGAATATTTTTCATGAAGCTGTTGTCACATTGGCGAAGCCTTTAGTAGAACTTCGACCCAACAAAGTCATAGGAGTCGAACAACGAGGTCTAGCACTGGCTAGTGCCATCGCTTACTATCTTGGATGTGGTATAGTCCCTGCTCGTTCTATTGCATATCTTCCTGAAGATTATGAACGACCAGTTGAGTATCTTCCCACCGATAGATTTGCTGATAGAAGGCTCGCTATAGTATCAGATTCTATTGATACTGGTGATCGCGTCGCAATAATTGACGACTGGTTGATTCAAGGGACTTCAGTCCTAGCAATATCGAAAGTTGTTGAAAAACTAGGAGCACATATAGTGGGTATTGCTTGTGTGATAAATAACATGAGCGAAACACGCAGGAAACTGCTTGGTCGACCAGAAGTTCATTCCCTAATTGAAAATCTGCAGACCGACATCTTACATCCTACGGATTAGAAACAAAAAGAGTGACCGGAGGCAATCTTTTGCCATCCGGTAACTTTCAATTCTACTCCTTTTGATCACGAAGTTCTCTTCGTAGTATTTTTCCAACTTGCGTCTTTGGCAGGTCTTCTACAAATTCGATGTCCGTTGGAACTTTGTAGACTGCCATCTTTTCTTTGCAAAATGCTCGAATCTCATCGATAGTCGTTGTTTCACCAGGCTCGAGAACAACAAATGCTTTGACTGTTTCCCCTCTAGTTTCATCAGGGATACCAATGACCGCGGCTTCGCGTATCTTTGGATGTTCGAAGAGCACTTCCTCTACTTCATTAGGCCAGACTTTGTATCCTGATGCGTTTATCAGGTCCTTTTTCCGGTCCACAATATAGGTCCAACCCTCTTCATCCATTTTTGCGATGTCGCCGGTAAACAACCATCCATCTTCGAGGACATCATCAGTTTCGTCAGGCCTATTATGATAGCCCATCATTATTTGAGGCCCTTTCACAGCAAGTTCTCCAATCTCTCCTACAGGAAGATCTTTCGAGTGGTCCTCCAAGTCTACAATTTTGCAATCTGTACTTGGGAATGGTAGACCTATTGATCCTACCTTTCGAAGGTTCTTGTCCAATGGATTCGAATGTGTCACAGGAGATGCCTCGCTCAGACCATATCCTTCTATGATGAGTGAATTCGTAACATCCTCAAACCTTTTTGTTACCTCAGGAGGTAAAGCCATTGCTCCTGCAATGGATAGCTTGAGTGAAGTGATGTCATATTTTGATGCCTCTGGGTGGCTGTAGATTGATATTGCCAGAGTTGACACGATTGGGAAAAAGGTAGGTTTCGTCTTATCAATCAATTCTAGCAAATGTTTGATATCTCTCGCGTTTGGTACCAGTACTATTGTCGATCCCCAAGCAATAGCGAGATTCATAGAGATAGTCTGACCAAAGATATGCTGTAAAGGAAGGGCTGCAACAAATGATTCCTTTCCTCGTTCAGCTATCCAATCCATCCAGGCTGAACACTGTTCGCAATTTGCCTTAAGATTATCATGAGTTAACATTGCAGCTTTGGGAATCCCAGTTGTACCACCTGTAAACTGATAGACAGCAATATCTACGCTCGAGTTAATGTCTACCGGTGGAGCTTCAGGGACTGTGTCAGCTAACCATGTGTTCCATAGATGATCGCCCTCACGAAGTGGAGGAACTTCCTTCATCTCTTTCTTATACACAATCTTTGGAGCTAGGATTTGTTTAATCTTACTCATCATGTCCCATGCTGCTGTGACTATCACATTCTCAAGTCCAGTTTCATCACGCACAGCTTCAACAATCTTATAGAAGAAGTTGAGAACGACAATAGTCTTTGCTCCACTGTCCTGCAAGTAGACACGCAATTCCTTTGGCATTGCTAGTGGATTGATTGGTGTAATAATTGCTCCACATTTCAACGCTCCATAATATGCGATGATGAATTGTGGACAATTATTCAACATAATTGCCACACTATCTCCTTTCTTAACACCCAGCTTAGTAAATCCATTTGCTGCTCTATCCACGAGCTCACCGAGCTCTCGGTACGTGATTTTCACTCCTTCATAATATAATGCGATATTTTCTGGATAGGTCTTGATAGCATGATCAAGACCTGCCCATAGGGGTCCATCAGGTACCGTGATTTCCTTTGGTGTATCACCAACATAATTCTTGTACCAAGGTCTGTCCAATTTCACATCTCCTCTCTTCTTCGATCAGAAGCGGATTGGCTCGACGTTTGGCGGCACCCATTTATCCTTTCCGATAAAAAATGACATCATCCATTAGTTTTGAAACCAAGTGCTTCTCGAAGACACACTTGCATTGTGCGTAACACCAATTGCCTAACATCAACTTCCCTCTCTGAAGATTCCGCCATAGCTTCTGAAACTATGTCTTGGATCATTTTGTCTTTGCTTCCAATATGAAAAAGAAGATCAGTAAATGGACTAGTGAAGATCTTTTGTGCTAGTAATTGATTTCGAAAATCATCACCAAAATCTGATTGCCAAAGCCGCTGATATTTTGCTAGCGATTGCGCATCGAAGGCACCATTTTCAAGTGCATATGAAATGACATTAGCTGCATGACGTGCAGCTTTCATAGCATACGCAATTCCTCCACCTGTGAGTGGACTGACATGACCTGCAGCGTCTCCTAGGATTAAACATCGATTACTAAATGTTACATTAATAGGACCCGCAGTCGGTACTAGTGCTCCTTTCGCTCTACTTAGATCTGTAGATTTTGGTAGTAGGTCTAAACTCTTGAGGTACCGTATGAATGAATCAAATTCATTAGGAAGTCCTTTCGCGTGGGTTCCTACGACTCCAAGGCCCACATTGATTGTGTCTTGTTTAGGGAAGATCCAACCATACCCTGGCTTTCCACCAAGGTTTGAAAAGAAGTGGTACTTCAAATCATTTGTATACCTTTCAATGATGGTATTTGGTGCTGCAGGAATTTCGCACACTCTACATGCAGTTATACTTGAGTTAGGCCACCGATTGTTAAGTTGAGTTTCACGAGCAACCATACTTGTGACACCATCAGAACCAATGACAGCCTTGCCCTTTACTGACGTACCGTCTGCAAGCTCAACTGTTACAGCATCATCTCGAAAAACCACATGTTTAGCTCTTGTACCAGTTAGCGGTAATGCACCTAATGCTATTGCCTCTTCAAGTAAGACATTGTCAAAATCCATACGCAGCGTCAGTGCCATATCGACTCTCCCTTCAAGAGCAATCTGTCTATTAGGAGAATGAAGTACACCAATTCGTGCAATGCCTTTCAAGAAATCAGATGCCCTTGGTTTCAAATATTTGAACTCCTCAATGATACTTCGTGAAAATCCTCCTCCACATGGTTTGTCTCTTGGGAATGTATCTTTATCAACAATACAGATATTGTGTCCTTTTTCTGCGAGAGAGCGAGATGCTGTAGCTCCACCAGGTCCTGCTCCTATCACAACAACATCATACATACTTCATACCCACTCGCATGTTTCAGTCTAAATCATACAATCTTAAAAGTTGACCACATCAACCTTATTTACACTTAAAGTTGAAACAAGAGAGAGTATCATGAGTCAGCTTCTTGAAGCACGCAGAAGTCTTCGACGGCGCGTAAACCTAATACCAAAATATGATGTTTTTGTCCATCGTTTCATAACAGCTATATTGATTGTAGATATGATACTGATACTCTATGCTATGATCTCAGTTACACTTGGTATGACTCTAGGTGGAGTTGGATTTATTGACTCATTGCCACTTGCCCTGTATATTCTACCACTATTTGTATTTCTCCCAATTATGATTCGATCTTATCATCGAGACCGACTTGCCATATGGAATTTCATATTTCTAGTAATATGCACAGTGTTCTTTGGTATGCTCTCTGTTCTTGTACGAGGTTTCATCCTTTGCTTGGTACTTAATGTTGCCGCGTTATTTCTTGTATTCATTATGGGACGGTTTCGACCGAGAGGAACACTTAGAGATGTAGGGAAGAAAGGTGTTGTTTTTCTTATTCTCGCAAACTTATTGGGGCTCGCATTTCCAATTACAACTGTTTTAATGGGTCAATATCCAATAGCCACAGTAACAGTAGATGCAGTATCTGAAATCCGGTTCAGTGTTCCCTTGGCTGATTTTGACTTTCCATATCAGAATCTTACTCCTACACCGCAGTTGCTTTCTGCTATCCAAGTGAATAATTTCTTGGTTGATCTACACATACTTGAAAATGAAGACTCATCTTGGTCAAGACTAAGAACTTGGTTGGTTGCATTTAATGATACTGAAATATCATATTCAATTACCTTGACTGCAAATCGGGGTATGTTAGCAGGAAATAATCCACACTCATTAGCAACAACTGAGTTATTAGAAAATGTCTTTGAAAGCCATGGAAATGCTTTGTCACAGCTACTGGACAGCGAGTTGGCAGAAATTACCAATAGACCTGAATTTCTTCTATTTGATATGACCCTGTCAAGACAAGAATGGCAAGCACTAATGATGCGAACAAGAAACTTAGACCTCATTGGATTTGGAGATTTGATGCGAACATCAATCTATTCGATCGATAAAACTCGTATCGAGAATGCATCATCGACATTATATGGTGCTGCTATCGCATCGGGTATTTCTTCAGGTTTACTCATTGAAACCTTTGTACTGGATGACCTTATTGATGGTGACTCATTAACAATGAGTCTCTGTGGAGTTACATCTTCTTCAATTCAAAACTGGGACAGAATATCAGTGTTGTGCAGTCGTTCACGATTTTCCTTTGAAATGAATGGTGATGTTGGAGAGTATTTGGTGCATTCATATTCGCGTTCAATCAGCAGACTGGAAAACACTTGGAGTATTAGAATTGGAGAAACAGGCAACTCTACTGATGTGGTAGGTAGGATTGATAATGTATACGAAGATTTAGGCATATTGGTAAATGATATTGCGCTCGCATCTGGAAATGGTGTAGCTCAAATCACTCTAAACTCACTTCCTTCATTCCTAACTGCATTTGGGAATGATTCGCTTTCAACCCTTCGAACATCCATCAATACAGCTCAACAAGCAATTGCCACCTATACCTTTAGGATCTATGCATTCCGCGCTGTCTTTATTGCCATTGATTCATTTGATTATATCATGCTTTAGGTGGCATGACATAGACCTCAAAGACTCCAGTCCAGATTTCGCTACTAGACTCAGCTTTTATGAGTAAATCTCCTCCGAAATTTACTCCTACTGGACTGGACTTGCCTTTCTTCCAGACATCTGAGAAAATCAAAGAGTGCAATTTATTTTGAAAATCCTCAGTGACCCTCTGAATCATACCATCGATATATGCCTCATCAATTCCCTGTGGAGAGAGATCTGCTGTTGTCCTAAACAGTCGCTCCTCACTAATGGCACCTTCAGTCTTATCAAATCTATAGCCAATTCCTCCTACTAGATAGAACTGACCTTGTGGAACTCGAGGTTCATCTCCGACGACTATCATTGAACCATCTGCTAGAAGGATATAAGTTGGTGCTGCAACATTAAATGGAATCGAGGCTGCTTCAACAGATACTTCATCCAGTTTCAGCTCTTTTGTCAAATACTCGTGCAAAGTCCTTACTCTACTATCAAATTGAAATGGGGCAATCTCACCAAGATGCAAGATGTTGCGTGCTTTCCTCAAAATGACATCCAATATGTGTTGAGCACTTTTTAAGAACTCAATACGTTCCTCCTTTTTCAGAAGGATATCACCAGCTGATATTACTACTCTTAGAAAATCAACCGTCTTGAATTTGGAAATAATTGTACGACTCAGATAGGTCGATTCCTCTGTTTCTAGAAAACCTTCTTGGGATGCTACCTCGGATGGAATTGGTTCACCTAAATGGACTTGTACAACTCTGTTGCCTCTCTTAGATTTGAAAAAGATACCAACATCATAAGATTTCCGAGGAATATCTATTAATTGCCGTACAAATGTTCCATCTGGAACAATCTCTTTTGCTTGTGCTTTTGCATAAATTTGTGTATATTTTGCAAAGAGATCCGTTCTTGACATTTTCTTATCTCCCGTAGTAACTTACTATTTCCAATGATGGCTATTATCATTTCGGGTGATTTACTTCGAGAATTATTTATGCTCCATGACAGTTCGTACAAAGCTGTAATGGAAGTTCACCGCTTATGACGTAATGAATCGCTAGAAATGCAATGAACCCAATAATGATTACTAATAATATTATCTTGATGAATTTGTTCATTTGTTATAGATATCGTCACTCTCCTATCTATTTTGCTGCGGACAATGAACAAGAATATGAGCGACAAATTATAAAGCAGGCAAGTAAACAAATCGGCTCGTGCTCTAGGAAAGGTATTCAACATGTACAGAAAAAAGATTGGTGTTTTACTTGTTATTTTAGGACTTGTGCTTTTCATAGTTTCTCTATTTTACATCCTTCCTATACCTGATTTGTACATCTTTTCCTTATTCATGATGTTCATTGGAGTTGTTCTAATAGGCATCGGAGCCGCATTTGCTAGACGTGCTGACAGGTCTCTTGATATTCCAAAAGATAATTGCTACTACTGTCAAGGTACCGGCAAGATCAAAAATGGAGATGAATATGAAACATGCCCTCGTTGCGGTGGAACTGGTCTAGCTCGAGCCGATGACACATGAAGAATGTTACATAACTACTCAAACACTACCTGGAGAATACCATTATGACAACACCAATTATTATCGGTCATAAAGGTGCATCTGGATACGCTCCAGAAAATACTCTGCTCTCATTTAAGCGTGCTTTAGAGTTAGGCGCAAAGATGATTGAGCTTGATGTTCATGAAACAATCGATGGAGAATTGGTTTGTATCCATGATTCTACCGTAGATCGCACCACCAACGGGACTGGTGAAGTTCATACACTAACCTACAAAGAATTGCTTACCCTTGATGCAGGCGAAGGAGAATCTGTTCCTCTTCTTGCTGATGTTCTAAAATTTGCTTCGGGTCGCATCCAAGTTAATATTGAGCTCAAGGTGATTGGGGTAGAACAGACGTTGCTTGATATGATAAATCGATTGGAAATGCTTCAAGAAGTCATAATCTCCTCCTTCTATCATGGTACACTTCAAATAATACGAGAACTTAACAATTCAATTCAAACTGCCATCCTGATTAACACCCGCAAAAAAGACCTTGTTCAGTATACGTTAGACTATCGAGCAAATGCTATCAATCCTCTTTACGAATTAGTCACTCCTGAACTTGTAGATGAAGCACATCAAGCTATTTTGAAAGTCTATCCTTGGACAGTAAATGATACACAGGTTATGAGGGAGCTCCTTGCATTTGGTATTGATGGTTTGATTACTGATTTTCCAGACAAAGCAGTAAGTATTCTGAAGGAGCGTGATTATTGAGTGACTCCTTTAACGAATTCAGTAATCAGCGGAAAAGCTACTTCCCTCGTTGGATGACAGCTGATTACATGTTCTGCTCCTTCGATGATATGTATCTCCTTCTTCTTAGATGTAATGCTACGATACGCTAGCTGTCCACTTGTTGGATCAATGGTTTTATCCTCATCTCCCTGAAGTATGGCTGTCGGTAGTTTAACTTTAATCATCCTTTCTTTCGCTATTTTCTGGAGCTTGAAGAACTCATGATATGCAGAGATCGGTTCTTTGTTATACTTGGTTCTCTTTACATCATAGACGAGTTGCGCAGTTTCAACATCAATTTCTCTATACTTTACAATGTACTTCAACAAGGGTACTAACTTTGGTAGAAAACCAGGTATCTTTAATGCTGGTGCAATAAGAACCAACCCATCAATTCCAGATTCTTCTGATGCCAATAATATTGAAAGTAATCCTCCCATGGAAAACCCAACGACGAAGATATATTTGGGATTCCATGAACGAACAACATCGAATCCTGCCTTGGTTGATTGGTACCAATCTTGCCACGATGTTGTCTTCAGATCTTCTGGAGTGGTTCCATGTCCTGCTAGCTGCACAGCAAAGGATGCATATCCTTCATTCGATAGATAATTTCCTAGAGTAGCTAGTTCATCGGCTGATGCACAAAACCCATGTACTAATAGAAATGCAATAGTTGCCTTGTCAGGTCTAATTGTAATACCATTTACTTCTGGAGCCAATTTCTAGTACATTTCCTTTCTAGTGTATTTCTAGATTGACCTCTTAAATTTGAAGCCTTCTCGCAACATTCCTAATCGAATTCCTGCAAGTAGCCAGCCAATAATTGATAGAATCTCACTACTCACAACAAATGTCACCATGATCGATACCATTAATGCAATCTGCTGAGGTGTGGGAACACCCGCGAATACTATCACAACCATAATTACAACTATTGCAGCGACAACAAGGCTTGCCATTGTTGCTATCTTGATTAGTGTGCCTTCAAAGAAATTCCCTTTATCCACTAAATCATTTGAAAGATTTAGATTCAATGACATAACTAATACAATGCTAATCGAATAGAGCGCTAGAAGTAAAGCAGCCCCAGTATTAGCTTCGTGAGCTGCACTCAGGTTGCCTGCAATTGCTGGAATCATGAATGAAAATAGAACACTTGCACCTACTAGCACCCCACCTGTCGAATAGCCTCGACCATAAGAATAGCCAGCAAGTGACACATTTCTCAAGAGTAGTACCAGCAATGGTAGAGCAATGATAGCAGGTCCTTGCACAGCAGCTGGAATTAGTGGTATCAATGTGATGTTAAACCATCGATTTGTGGGCCAAAGCGCAAGTGGTCCACTTCCAAAACCACCCAACAAAAATGCAATGATGGCAAATGATGATGCCAGACTAACAACAACTGTTAGAGCTGCCTGTGAGAAGCCTGTAAGTCCTCTAATCAAAGTTTCAGCGATTAAGAAACATTGAGTGATAATTACTAATATCCATGGGATCAGCACAAGAGGTAGCAAGACATAGGGGTGGACCATTATGAACACTGCAAGAACTACCATTGGAATCCCTGTAACTATGTCTGTTTTTGCAGTGTACGCAGCTCCCATGAGAAAGATTATCCCTGCTGGAGCTGTCACTAGGAAAAAGCCCCATGCACTCACTCCCGCAAAGCGAGCACCAGCCTGACCTGCGGAAACAATTCCAATTAAAGCTAGAAACAGCATGAACCATTTGATTCCACCTTTGATAATGTCCTCACCAATCGCAGCTGCCTTTAGCTCTCGCGCACCTAGTCGTGGTGCAAGCATTATCCAGTATAACATCATACTAACTAATCCAAACACAAGAGCTGGATTTGTTTGATATCTAACATTGGTAGCCAGGGTGCTCCAGGGAACCCATACCTCATATCCTCCTTCGGATGCAATTGGTCCCATGAGTACAGCAGATATGCCTAAGATGAATGTTAAAACTCCTGTAATTGCAAACGCAAATTTTGCTTTCTCAGTACTTCTTGCATATTCACGAATGGTATCAAATGGTCCCCACCAGAAGAGAAACGCAAACAATTGGCCAAGTAGAAGACTTCCGTATGCTACATAAATGAGAAGAGGGGATATTGCCTGGCCTACAGCAAGTATCGGAATGAATAATGCGTTAAATGTTCCTGCAAGGATACCAATCCAAGACTTGCTTGAATCAGTATAGACCACTGCTATTAGTTGCCAAGCAATCACAAAGAAACTTCCCATGAAATAAATTGATGTTAGAAATCCAGGAATGAGTGAGTCACCTATCACAGCGAGGAACTGAGTTGGGAAGGAATAAGCAAGTACTGCAGCAAGGAGAAATCCTACCCATATGACGTTCACATAACCAGATCCTAGAAAGCTTCCAAGATTTCGAGAACCGAGCGCTTGTAAAAATAGACAGACCGCCATTAATATCATAAATGCTGTAACATAGATGAAATATTGCGAATCTCCTTCAATCGTCCATACAAATGGTGAAAGTGTTTGAACTTGCCAATTTAGAGAGGAGATAGGAATCAAGCTTTTCCCGATGAGAAGACCAAATGCCGCAGCAATGATGCCAAATACACTACCAATACTAGCAAGCTTGCCAATCCTCTCACCTGATCGAAGCGTACTACTCGTTTCCTGTATTGTTGAGCTAATCTCGGCCATAACTGAATTCCTCACTTGGTGACGGTCACCATCAGTCGCGTGATACGAAGATGAGGGGTATAAATGCCTACCGATTGACGAAAGACCATCATTTGACTCGCTTGCTCTAAACTAAATACGCTATGATAGATTAACATAGGGCTCAGTCTCATGTTACATAGTATCTTTTGTTTTTGATCGATCAGAGAGAAGAACAGGACTTTATGCTTACTCCATGGTTATTATCAAATCTGTTGTGCAACAATCCATTTTGTTTTATTGCCAAAATAACTCTAGATTTGACAGCGCTTCTCTGTAAGACTTAATACCTGCATAATTAGGCAGTATACTATAGGTGGTGAATACTTATGGGATCTGATTTTGAATTATATGTGAAAGGAAATCGGATTGAAATGAACGACTTCGTTGCTAGTTTCATAAGTGATGTCTTAATGGCTATTCTTTCAAATCTTCGGGACATAGATCTAGAAAAAATCACCCTGGTGGAAATTCAGTAGCTATAACAGGTTTAGGGATATGAATTACAATGAATGGATGGACCGGTAAGATACTACGAATCAATCTAACCAAACGAACATCTGCAGCCAAGGAAATAGCACCAGATGTCTATTCAAGTTTTGTAGGAGGAAAAGGACTTGGGGCCTATCTGTTATATCAAGAGTTGCAACCTGGTTGTAATCCTCTTAGTCCTAGTAATGTCTTACTTTTCATGACTGGTCCACTACAAGGTCTTCCTGCAGTAATGACTGGTAGATGGACACTTGTCACAAAATCTCCATTGACTGGACTATTTCTTGACTCGCATTGTGGAGGTCCTTTAGGTCGCGAAATAAAGAACTCAGGTTTTGATGCTATATCAGTTGTGGGGAAATCAAAATCTCCTGTAACAATATTAGTTGAAGATAATGTTGTGAGTTTTCGTGATGCCAAACACCTCTGGGGAATGGGGACACAAGAATCCACTCGATTACTACATGAAACCTCGCCTAAGGATTCCGCCGTATACGTGATTGGTCCTGCAGGTGAAAATTTGGTCTTGACTGCGACAGGGTGTTGCGAACTTGCTCATCAGACTGGCCGTGGCGGATCCGGAGCTGTGTGTGGATCAAAGAATCTCAAAGGAATTGTTGTCCATGGCAGTAAAAGAGTGAATGCAGCCAATCCTGTAGTTCTAAGTAATGTCCGAAAAGCCATGACCAAGAAATGGAATGATAAGGTAGATTATGATTTCAGAGATTATGGTACTGCCTCACTTGTTGAAGTTGCGAATGAACGTGGTCAATTTCCGACGCGGAATTGGCGAAATTCCTACTTCGA
>JAEORO010000042.1 GCA_016840855.1 Candidatus Thorarchaeota archaeon
ATCGAGTACTCTGCTTTCCGCTTTATGTTCGCACCTGATGTTCAAGGACCGGTTGTTCAAGATACTCTTCAATATATATTGCAAGAAGCACCTGACTTGCTAATAGTTGGTGGGCCTCCAACTTACCTCTCTTTATTTTCAGATGCAGAGCGAGAGATTGCAAAAAACTCTCTCATTGTTCTTGCATCATCAACTCCAATACTTGTTGTGGACCACCATCTCATGAGAGAAAAACATTGGAAGGATTTTATTCTGCCCGTGCAAGAAGCTGCTGATAAAGCAGGAAATCGCCTTTTGACAATGGCTGAGTTGGCTGGAAAAGAAAATGCGTTCCTTGAAGCCAAACGTGATGTGCTGTATAAATCAAATCCGCCTAGTGAAGAATTTATGCTCTGGGCTGAGGCTCCTGAAGAGTATAGATTGAAGCATCAGGCGCCAGTTCCTGCTTTGGATGAATAGAAGCAAAAACATCTTATTTGAATAGTCAGCAAACTCCTTCGTGGTCTAAAAAAGCACATTCGCTCTGTAGACACATTCATAGGTGTGTCATTGATTGAAATAATACGAAGGTGGACTTCTGATTGGAAGATATTGAAGGCGCATCAACAAAAGCACTGCTTGATCGTTTCAAGCAAGCAGTAGGTCGCGCTAATGAATATCTCACAAATGAGGAGTACCAACAAGCAATGGCACTCTATTATGATGCTAGTCAATCTGCTGATGAGATGACGCAACGGTTTCTTAGCTTACTCATCAAAACAGCTCCAAACACAGCTCATAAGACACTTCTTGTGGAAGTCCTCAGTTGGCGACTCCGATATTTCACCGCCCAATATGATTATCATCTTGCAGTAGCACAGACATTAACTGGTCTGCCTCGAGAAGAGTGGATTGCCAGGCTAGAAACCATACTTGTGCTTTCACAGAGTCTCGTCGATTTGATTCTACCAATATATAAACAAGATTCAGATCCTGGCATTAGAAACAGAATAAAGGATCTCTTTGATGACTGGATAACAGGAATCAGGAACTTAATTCTGAACCTTCGCTCATGGGGGATGGCTAGTGCCCAAGCTGCGCGTGTCCTTGAATGGGCAATGGATAATGGAATTGGTTAAGTGATATAGATCGAAATATCTCAGAACCTATTTCTTTTCTTTTCCATCAACAGAAGCAACAGCAATCTCAGTATCAGCAAGTTGATGATGACTATCCAAATAGCATACAAGGTAGTGATCTTTGTGCTTCACAACTACAGGGGCTGGAAATCGTTTGACATTCTTTAATTTGTCTGATGGAATCTCCCAGTAGAGTGACTCCTTACAGACAGGACATTGCATCCATTTTAGTCCTTCAGCCATTTGTAGTTCCACCTATGTATGAGTGGGTGGGGTTGTTGTGATTGTCAGCAATGGTACTAAAAAGGATTTTCTAGAGGCTTGCAATTGAGTGTGTTGATTGTTCTGTTCATTCTTCATCAAAATCAATATCCCAGGCACCTGGGTCTTCAAGGTCTCTACTGAGTATTGGTCGTTTTCTAGTTTCAAGCGTGTCGATATCATATCTATCACTATCAACAACCAGTTCTTCTGAAGCTTCATCCAAATAAGCTGGGATATATCCATTTTCAATTAGTCTTACAATCAATCGCTTCAACTGTCCCCGCTCTAAGCCCGTGCTTTCCTCAAGACTTGCAAGTGTAACTGCAGCTTCCGATTCTAGTGATGTTCTGATAAAACCTGCAAGAACTAATTCAAACGAATTTCTGAGTTTAGCAAGTTCTACCCTTTCTATCTCGTCTGCTAGAACTGTTTCCATTAACTTATTGGCATCACCAAAACGATACTCTGCCAGCATTAGAGCGAGGTCAATATGTCCTGTAACTTCTCCCTTCGTGATTTGTATTACTGCATCTATCAGTTGTCTAGATAAATCAAGATCGCCTCCAGTTATGGCACAGAACGCTCCATCTAACAGCAAATACGGGTCTTTCTTCTCTTCAGCTGCTGATACATAGGCCTGAGCAGCGATTTGACAGTCAATCTCGAATTTCTCATGTTCTCCATATTTCGCCCATACTGCACTAGCATCTGTCATGATTTGCGCTGCCTTAGTATATTCATGATTCAACATCCCATGCTCATAGGCTCTCTCATATGCTTGAGCGGCTTTTGAGAACGACTCCCAATTTTTCCAGCAATCTCCTGCCCTCTGAAAGAGCATCATGGCTTCATGGTTTCTTCCTGAGTCAGCCATCTCTTCAGCCAGTTTCTCAATTTTCTGGCATTCTGACTGACTCACGATTATCAGTTCCCCGTGATTTTAATGAGGGTCTTATCTAATGACGCCATCTTTCATGTTGAGCGTTTGTTTAGCAAACTTTGCAATGTCATGATTGTGGGTGACTAGAACTACTGTCATTTTCCTCTCTCTGTTGAGTTGAGCAATGATCTTGAGAATATTCTCACCAGTTTTCGAATCGAGATTACCGGTTGGTTCGTCACAGAATAGAATTGGAGGGTCATTCACTAATGCTCGGCCAATAGCAATTCTCTGTTGCTCTCCACCGGATAGTTGTTTTGGAAAGTGGTCTCTTCGTTCTAACATGTCGACTTCACGTAGAACTGAAAGAGTTCTATTCTCTTGCTCGGTCTTTGTGAGGTCACTTCTAGGCCAAAGCACAGACTCGATGTTTTCGTATGCAGTTAGGTGTTCAACAAGTAGGAATGACTGAAAGACGAAACCAATTTTCTGAGCACGCACCTTGGGGAGGTCTCTCTCACTAATCAAGGTAACATCCACAGCATCAACAAGGACTCGGCCAGATGAAGGGGCTTCAAGACCAGACATAACATGCAGCAACGTCGACTTTCCACATCCGCTTGGCCCTAGTACTGCAATAAAGTCGCCTGCTTCAATCTCAAGGTTAACATCTTTGAGTGCAGCAACAGTGTTCTTCCCTTTACCAAACTCCTTATTGACTCCTTCAAGTTGTATAATTGGTTTTACCATGTTTTATTCCTCCCTTAGTGCTCTCATTGGCGGGATTTGGGTTGCTCTCCACATTGACAATCCCAAACCAGGAAGCTGAGCGAGAATAATCCAAAACAATGCAACAAACATGGATGTTATGTCAACATAGAGAATAGACAATAATCCTGTTACATTTGGGTCTCCAAAGATGTATGCGGCGAGTCCAAGAAGTTCGACACTGACTTGGAACACCAAAAGAAATGCAGTGAGTGAAACAAGAACGACCTCTCCCATTACAAGGAGCATCACGTTCGAGTTATCCCACCCAATACATTTGAAGATAGAAATGTCTCTTCTTCGAAATTGAGAAACTAGGATGGCGTATATCGTAGCAACAATGAAGGCAAGTCCTACATATGATAGCCACTCACTTGGATAGTTTGTGAGACCCTTTGCCACAATTATGTACAATATTGCATAGATTAAGATGAATGCCAGAACTCGAATTCTTGCACGATATGCGAATTTGACACTCTTGAAGAATACCCTAAAGTTCAAACAATTGTCCTCCGTGCAGCTAGCGCAGTCGTCGACTCTTTCAAACCATTTTGCTTAATTTGTCTTGTGGGCACAAATTCCCCACCATTATTTCTCTTGCCCCATGTTGATTGGACTTCCATCCGTCGGCCATAATTCCCTGCGTAGAAGATCCCTGATAGCAACACGAATCGCCTCACTCCTTGATGGGTACATGCCTATCTCAACCAGTTTATCAAGTCCATTAACATAAATGTCACTCATTTTCACTGTAATAAGCTGCAAAGTGCATTCCTCATGTTTGAGATACTCTTGTGCCACTGGATATAAGTCGATGGCACACTCTATGAACTTCGCGCCAACCACTTGTACCATGATAGAGAGGATTTTCACTCTTGGGCATTCGGCCCATAAAAGGCTAAATATAGTGAGGCTAAGTTCGAATAAGGAAACATGCGAGTGGAAGCAATGGCAAGCATCCTATGCAATTTCCTACTTTCAAGATGAGTGCCCAATTGCATGGGTGAGGTGAAAAATTGAGTAGTGGCGGATTCGACTACATGCGTAAGGTCGTCATGATTGGCGCTGGAGGTAGTGGAAAAACTGCCCTTGTAAATAGATTTCTCACTCATAAGTTCTCAGAAGAATACATTGTGACAATCGGATCCCAATTCGCAGTCAAAACTGTTGCAGTAGAAGCAGCGAATGGTCGTAGTGTTGTAGTAAAGCTTCTCGTGTGGGACCTTGCAGGACAACAGAGGTTTGATTTCATTCGTGGTAGCTATTATCGGGGGTCTAAAGGCGCACTTCTTGTTTTCGATACGACACGGAAAAGCACATGGTTGGAACTGCCAAAATGGATTAAGGAAACAGAGGATGCCCTCGGAGAAAGGATTCCAATCATACTCCTCGCTAACAAGGTCGACTTGGTTGATGAACGAGTCATAACTCGTGAGATGGGTGAAGAATTTACCCGCGAACACAATCTCACTGGTTATCTTGAAACTAGTGCACTATCCGGACAGAATGTTGAAGAAGCATTTAGCATTCTTGCAAAGAGTTCTTTATCAATGTCATAGGAAACTCGCGTAACTGCTCAAACCAAAACCACTAAAGAGGGAATATTCTGGACTGAGTGCAATTCACGAGAAGTGATGTGAGAAACATGACGGATTTGGATCTTAATTTAAAATTCTTGGAACAACTCTGCAATTCTTTTGGTCCTAGTGGCCATGAGGAAGAAGCGCAAAAGATTGTACACAATTACAGCAAAGACTTTGCTGATGAAGTACTTCATGATGGTCTCGGGTCACTTATTTTCAAAAAAGGAAACAGTGGTCCAAAGATTATGCTTGCTGGGCATGTAGACGAGATTGGATTTGTGATTACCAATATCAAGAAGGAAGGTTATTTAGAATTTCATCAACTAGGTGGCTGGTGGGACCAGACCCTTTTGACACAGGAGGTTATGATTCAACCCTTCAAGGGCGAAAAAGTTGTTGGTGTGATTGGTGCTCCTCCTCCTCACGTTCTATCTGCTGAGATGCGAAGTAAAGTTTTGACAATGGACAAAATGTACCTCGATGTTGGATGTTCATCTGCGGCAGAAGTCAAGAAACTCGGTATACGCGTAGGAGATCCCGCTGTTCCTGTATCTTATTTCCGCACAATGAAAAGGACACGGAAAGAAAAGAAAGACGAAGATGAAAAAGACGCAAAAGAAGAAACCCGTGAGGTAACTCTAGCAGTAGCTAAGGCATTTGATGATCGTATTGGTGTCTTCATAACGATTGAAGCTCTACGACGTATTTCTGAAAACAACATTAAACTCCCTAACACAGTGTACTTTTGTTCAACAGTACAAGAAGAGATAGGTCTCAGAGGCGCAAAGACCTCAGCACAAATGATCAAACCAGACATTGGTTTTGCTTTAGATGTTGACATCTCTGGTGATTCACCAGGTTCTGAAGGGTTGGTTCAAAAAATGGGTAAAGGCGTTTCAATCTCTGCAGGTGATGGGTCAATGATTCCGAATCCGAAACTCCGCAAGTTTGTTATGAAAATTGCTGAAGAGAAGAACATTCGACATCAGCCCTCATTTCTCAAATCTGGAGGCACAGATGCAGGTCAAATTCATCTTGCTGGAATGGGCGCACCTTCACTATTTCTTGGCATTCCAACCAGATACATTCATTCTCACCATGGTATGTTGGATTTGAGTGATGTTGAAAATGCAGTACAGCTCATGGTTGAAGTTCTTCAGAAACTTGATGAAAAGACAGTCAAGAGCTTTTCAACTCTTTAGAAACTGAAAATCAGCCTAGCTCCCTACTAGGCTGATTTCTATTCTTCAAAATCAATTCTAGCGTTCACGCTTTCCATCGATAAACTCATCGACGCGCTTCCTTGCTTCAAAGTCATCAATTTGGTATCTTGGATGTTTGAAACTATAGGAACTAATGCTTGAGAGTTCTCCCCCTATACCTCTATCTAGCGCAATTTTTACAGCACGTGCAACATCGATAATTACTCCACCACTATTAGGCGAGTCTTGCACTGAAAGTTTCAATTCGAGGTCAATTGGGAGGTCTCCGAATGCTCTTGATCTCATGGTAATATAACAGACCTTATTGTCCTGAAGGAATGGCACATAATCACTTGGGCCTATCTTTGTTGGTAATTCATAGTTAACACAACTTGTGACAGCTTCAGTCTTACTAATCCTCTTTGAGCTAAGCCTATTTTCTACTTGCATGTTCTCAAAGTCGGTATTTCCACCAATATTCAACTGATATGTATTCTCAAGAATCAATCCTCTCTTGTCAAAGAGCTGGGCTAGGACACGATGAAGGATTGTGGCTCCAAGTTGGCTTTTGATGTCATCTCCTGCACAGGGAATCCCCTTCTTTTCAAAAGCCTGAGCAATAGGGGACTTTGGATCAGAAACAATAAACTCTGGGATTGCATTAATGTAACCAACACCTGCTTCCAGTGCTGCTTTTGCATAAATCCGTGAACCCTCAGCACTACCAACTGGGAGGTACGAAACGAGCATGTCTGCTTTTGATTTCTTTAGCTCTTCTACAATATCCACTGCTTCAATCTCTTTCTCATCATATGTAAAGAAGGACTCTCTCATATGAGGCGCAACACCATCAGATATGGGGCCCGGTAATACTTTTACCCCAGTCTTTGGAACATCCGGCGCAAAAGCTGCACAACAGTTTGGTTCTGCCCACATTGCTTCAGCTATATCAAGACCTATTTTCTTTCTATTTGCTTCAAACGCCGCGACAAACTTTAGGTCTTTTGGAAAGTAACCGCCAAAATCGACATGCATTAGACCTGGTACTTCCTCATCTGCCCTGGCATTTCTATAGTAGTGTGTACCTTGTATTAACGCAGATGCACAGTTGCCAAGTCCGGCGATTGCTATTCTGACATCTCCCATTATCGAATCACCTTATCTAAGTATTCTACAGCCATAGAATAGCTACTTCTTTTAAAACTTGCGAGCTGGCAATCTCATGGTTTTGCGGAGTTCTCGTTATCTTCGGTCGGTTCTGATTTTTTTGCCACGTATTTTGAGAAAAGCATCTTCTTTGCTGAAGCAATGGTCTTGGGACCAATTCCAGATATTCTCCCCCAATCATCAATTTGGAGAATGAGCTCATTTGGTGATCCAAAGCGCTCTAAGAGACTTCTGGCTCGTACGACATTAACACCAGGAAAACCCGCAACGAAAAATTCCTGTTCATCACTCATCGAATCAAGACCTTTCCTTGTTCTGATTACAGGAAGTTTCTGCCCAGCTTCTTTCCTTTTCTCATTATCACCCACAAGAACTCCATAAAGGAGTCCAGCTGAATGCAGTGCATTAAAGCCTTTGAGTACCTGTATGCCTCGTTCACTGATACTCTCTATCAAAGCGTCTAGTGAACTTGGATGTATATAGCTAGCACGTTCCATAGTTACGAGATACGGTCTCCCCTTAGTTTGTTTTGTACTGAAAGGTATGTAAATGCATCCTTTCAATGGGTCTCTTCTGATAGCAAGCAGGTTCTCAATCAAAACATACGGTCTATCATATTCTAGTAAGGCATCAATCTGTTTGGTAAGTCGGGGTACACCCGCAGCGCTACCCTTCAGCGTGTTTACAAGATCGTTTACTGTTTTCCTTTCAATTGCGATACCATTGATACCAAGAACGTCTCCAATTGGGATTTTCTGAACTGAGTATTTAATCTGCTCTTTATCTAACATTGACATAAGATGCTTTACAGCATTCTTACCTTTACCTCCAGTTTCATGGATGTCGATGACAATCTCAGGCACATTCCCAAAAAGATCCGATTGCATTCTTAGACCTCATCGAAAAGTGTCATGACTGCAGCCATAGAGACCTCTCTAGCCAAGTTTGGGTCATTCGCAGAACCTATGACAATAACATCATTATTCTGAGGTCTCAAACTCTCGATAATTAAGAGAGTTTCAGTTTCATAAGCTGATAGAATGTGAAAATCATCTGGGGGCATTACCAACCGGATATTTCTTTGGATGAGAGTCGTTGCTCCGGCTTTACCATATCCTCCCTGAATGATAGCTTCATCCCTCTGTCTTACTCCATCAGATACCTTGGCTGCTTTCTCTCTAACTAAGTTAGCATAAGCATATTCATACATCACGAGCCGCCGCAAATTTAACATCAACCCAATAGGTACATCCTCAGAAATTTCATTGAACAATCTTTGACCTTTTGTAGTAAGTCTTTGTCCTTGTTTCCCTTCAGGCTCGACATAGCCTGCTTCAGTGAGTCTCTTCAAGAGAGTCCTTACACTTCCTTCTCCAATTGACATTTTTTCGCAGAGTTCATACCTGCCAAGAGGTTGTTCCCTCCCAATCATAATAAGTCCAACCGCTGCATGATGCGGTTTGAAGGATGGAGCAACTCGCCCTTCTGCGGGTTCAGAGA
>JAEORO010000004.1 GCA_016840855.1 Candidatus Thorarchaeota archaeon
CCACATCAAGAATGCCGCAAGTGCCAGTGATGTGAGGTTCAGAAGTAGAAACATCAAGATGATGACGATACCAATCATCTGATACAAAGTGAATGCCAAGATTGTTGCGTTTCGGGCGGGTTTCGTCATAGGGGGGATTCGATCACAGAAGTACAAGACGAACCAGAAGCTCCAACCAATAATGAAGAGAAGAAGATCAAAGATGAGAGCTAGAACAAAAAGGATTACTTGGGCAATAATCAAAGTGGGGTCTGGAAGTTGTGTCACTAGTAATGTGATGACTGTGAATGTGAAAACAGCAAATAGAGAGGCGATGCTGACACCGCTTATCAAGAATGAGATGTAGTTTGAGTAGTTTTTCTTTTCGATTGTCATTTGCGAATACCAATGTTTCGTTATCCATGCTTCAAAATAAAACCTATGCACTAAATTGATTGGTTATTAATTAGAAGACGTCAAGTTGGAAGAGTCGGCGAATGCCGGTATCAAACTTAATACTATTCAAAATGGTTTCATCTCATGACAAAAAGCTTTGACGAACTTGTAATGCATGATAGGATATACTTCGAGATGAAGGTCCAAGACTTGGATCGTGCCAAAAAGTTCTACCATGATGTTTTTGGTTTCGAGGTGTTTTATGATGCTGGCGAAAAAGTTGGTTGGTGTAGCATGTGCCTACCTGTTCCTGGTACTCAACTAGCGCTTCAACGAGTCAGTGAAAACAACCAACAAAAGCAATCAGCTTCTCTTGTATTCTCTGTTGTAGACTTAGATGTTATGGAGTCCTACTTGAAGAGTAGAGGCGTTAAGACTAGACCCATAGCTGACCTCTCAGATATTGTGTCATTATTAGTAATTGAAGATCCTGATGGGAACGAGATATGTTTTGCATCACCACCAAGAGTAAGGAGTTCCTGATTATGACAGAGATTGAATTCGTGAAGGACACGGTCAATAGAGTTCGAGCATGGCGTGAGCAAGAGATTTCCAAGATGACTGTGTCTGGATTAACTGATCTTTCATATCGGCCAAGGTCTGAGATGTCAGCATTTGGTTGGGTGCTAGCACATCAGGCGGCGGTCTACGATTTCACACTGAATTTTGTGATAAGAGGTCTAAAAAAGGGACATTCAAACTTTGCAAAAATATTCGAGAAATACTTACCTGGAACTTCAGGAGACTGGGATGGAACTGAAATATCGAAAATTCAAGAGTATTATGATTATTGTGAGAGGGCATTCCTCGACTGGGTGAAAAATGCTAGTTATGATGATTTTGATAGAGTGATTGATGATGAGTCTATACCGAAATTCTTTGTTGGAAAATCAATTCGGCAGGTAATCACAGACATGTTTTGCCATCTGAACTACCATTCTGGCCATATGGCTGCTATTCACCGAGATTGGATTATTACTCGTTAACCGCATACAGACCAATGGCAGGATGAGATTGTTATAACTGGTCATGTCGAGTAACCGGCGGACGCCGGCACCACTTTTAAGGCGGAGTCATAGGGTGATTATTACCTCAAAATATCCAATGAAGATGAAAGAAAATGTCAATGCTGGAATTCAGAGTGTCACACGATTGTCCGATTAGTAATATCTCAAGAAGATATCCTACAGTAAAGATGTTCGAGTGGAGTAATCGTGATCAGCAGGTTCTCGAGTTTATTGTTGAGAGTCAGGAAGATTATGAGATGATTCTTGAAGAATTAAAGGAAATCGATGTGAAAATTGATGTCATGTCCGATGATCGTAGGGTTCACCTGATAACTAGGGCTCGTTCTTGTACAGCGGGTGTTGAAACAGTAACTGAATCGATTGAAGAGTTGGATTTACTAGAGGTGTACCCAGTTGTCTATGAAAGTGGTTGGGAGTACTATCGTGTTGTAACTTTCAAATCTGAGGAGTTTGGCAAACTACTAAGAAGATTGAGAGCAAGTGGTTTTGCAGTTGAGGTGTTGAAAAGAGGTGCTTTCGAGGGTTTCCTGGCAAGTTCTCTTTCCCCTTCAGCAGACGCAATGTTTTCTAAATTAACTGAGAAACAGATGGATTCACTTGTGACAGCATTCATCTATGGGTACTATGATAGACCTAGAAGAACGGATATTCAATCAATAGCGAAAAAACTTGGAGTACCAAGGTCAACATTTCAAGAACACTTGAAGAAAGCTGAAAGAAAAGTGATGAGCGCACTCATTCCTCATATTCAATTATTCAGAGCTCAACTCAGTAATAATATGTCGATACAGCTTACAGCAGAGAGATCGTAGATGGACCTCTGTAAATTCTATTCTTCTATAGCGCCACCAATTTTGCGAAGATGTTTACGGAAGTTGTAATCGGAATCTGATTTTCTTTGCGTCAAATATTCATCGAACTGCAACTGTTCTCTCAATGTCTTACCGCCTCTAACAGCTTTAGCCTGAGTTCGTTCTTTCTTTGAGAGAGATTCAGCCATTTGTAGTACATCGACGACTTTTTTGTATTGGACAAAGAGCACACCGTCTAAATCACCAAACACTGCATCATCCCTTGTCACATTGAACTCTCCAAAATATGCAGACTTGAATGTGTCAGTGGTTCGGGTATCAAGTCTTACAGGGCCAACAGGCCAGTAACCATAACTGAATACTGGAAAACCAATCACTTGAAGCTCTGGAGTATCCCTATGCGCTCCCCAAATTACAATTCCCCCAAGACCATTAGATGCACCCTCAATCACGATGAGGTCCCCGATACAACCCTCGTCCCGTCTGCCATTGTTGTCCACTACAAGGATGTCACCCTCTTCTGATGTGGTTAACGCTTCCAAGAACACATCAACACTTCCAAAATGCCGTACAGGAAAAGCTCTACCCCCGATGCGGCTATCAGACAAAACTGGGTGAATTCCAAAAGGCGCAACATTGAACGAAACACTCAACCGAATACAAGCATCAGCCACTAAAGGAGTCGAGAGTTTCGAGAATCGTTTCGCAATCTCTCTGTTATCCATGTCAATCAACAGTACTTCATACAAAACTTGTGTCTTAATCTTTCTACCTTACTATGTCTGGTGCTATGGTTTCTTTGAAAAATTGTATAATCAATTGAAAGGTCATATTTTTTCAAGAAGGTGATTACACAAGTCATATAACAAGGACCTGCTTAGCGGCCAACGTCTTCAGGATAAGGAGGCTCACGTTTGAGCGAGCACAAGAAGCTTTACGATCAAGTTTTCCAACTAATAGAGAATCATGATAATTGGATGAGCAAGACTCTCAACCTTATAGCTTCGGAGAATGTCAGTTCTCCAGCAGTTAGGTCAGCAATTGTTTGTGACTTCAGAGACCGGTATGCAGAGGGATGGCCAGGAGAACGTGTCTATGCAGGGTGTAAATACATAGATGAAGTTGAACTCATCACGATAGACCTTGCAAAGAAGTTATTCAAGGCGGAATTTGCAGATGTCAGACCAATCTCGGGTGTGGTAGCAAATCTAGCAATGTATACAGCCGCTATGGAGCCCATGGAGAGAATGATGGCTCTATCCATTGCTCATGGGGGGCATATCTCTCATGCAAGGAAAGATCTGGGCGGGACTGCAGGTCAAATACGAGGACACAAGGTGCGCAACTGGGTCTTTGATGATACAGAATTCAACATAGATATTGATGCCAGTATGAAACTCATTCGAGACCTTCAAGAAAAAGGCGATGAAATAAAGTTCCTTCTCTTTGGAGGAAGTGTATTTCCCTTCCCACATCCTGTCAAGGAGTTTCGTGAGATAGCAGATGAGTACGGTATGACTATTGGGTATGACTCAGCGCATGTTTCAGGACTCATCGCCGCTGGGTTCTTCCAAGACCCGCTCCGAGAAGGCGCGGATATGATGACCGCCTCTACCCATAAGACAATGCCCGGTCCGCAACATGGAATTATTCTGGCTAAAGAGAAGTTCGCGGACGCCATCAAGAGAGCGTCATTCCCAGGACTACTAAGTAATCATCATTTACACAATGTTGCTGGATTAGCAGTCGTTTTGGCTGAAATGACTGAGTTTGGTGTCGAGTATAGCAAACAGATAATGAAGAACGCAAAAGCACTAGCCCAATCACTTCATGAAAGAGGATGGCAAGTGATTGGAGAGCACAAAGGTTTCACAGAGTCACATGTCATTTTGGTGGACGTCACTGAAACACCCATGAAAGATGGTGCTACAGTAGAGGAAACCCTTGAAGATGCAAATATTGTGATCAACCGAAACCTCTTGCCTTGGGACAAGAA
>JAEORO010000215.1 GCA_016840855.1 Candidatus Thorarchaeota archaeon
AAATGTTGTTCATGATTGTGATATTAGGACACCAGTTGACTTGTAGAACTGCTGTGTCAAAGAAACAGTCATTCACAACTGCATTTTCACATGCTTGAAGAGAAACTCTCATTGGAAACGTGGTTGCCTCACTTTCAAAAAAACTACATCCCGTAACATTACAAAAAGTTGAATCTACGAACTCAGCTGCTGCCCAATCATAGACAGTCACATAAGATTCCATCATGGCTATCTCATTACATTTATCGATTCTAATCCCTCGATATTCACTGTAAATTTCGCAATTGTCAATTGTCCCATTATCACAAGAAAGTAGTTTGATTGTGTAATTCAAGGCTGTTGGTTGAAGATGACAGCCTTTGACAGTAAAATGGACATCTACATTTCGGATTTCGATGCATATCTGTGAACTAGTGATGTTCAATCCTTCAATCATATAGGGGTTGATTTCTGAGCCGTTGCCTGGCCAGCCTTGGTCAATAAAGTCTTGATTGCTGCTGATGAAAATAGGTCCATGCGAAGTATAAGATGATTCAAAGTTCCTGGCTTCGTTCAACACTGTGAAGTATTGATTAGAAAATTTAGCATCAACTACTATGCTATTTAAAATCAGCAATAGTGTGATGGATAGTAGACATAACCTTGTAGAATTTGGAGTCTTTCTTATCCCCAATATGGAATCCCACCGCGTTCACAGAATAAGCAACATTCAGCTCTCTTAAACTTCGTGTCATGATTTTATATCTAGCAGATGAGAGAAAACGAAAGGTGGGCGTAGCTCTGTGCGAGCAACGCGGTGCATTGCCGCGCCACCACCTAATGTTTTGTGCGCCGCGTTCCGAAGAACCCATTTTGAAGTTAATCGCGAGATAAGCTCCGCACGCCAAAGAGCTTTATCGACCCGCACATTGAATATGCTACGCCCTTGTTTGGTAAAGAGATGGGAGCAATCGCAGTTAACCCTTACGGTTGGCGAAACTCCAGCGTGACTCTTGACCGTGCTATAGGTGATAGGACATATTATACTATCACATACTTGTATAAAAAGTCTGTTTGCTTGTCCGTTTTTAAGGGAAGTAGTAACATTCAGTATTGTAGCAAAATGGTGTGACAACTGTTGTCTATAGTTGCTGAAAAGAATAAGATGACATCTATCAAAAAAAAGATGCCTGGTTATATGGGTAGAATTATGGTGATTCTTTCAATAATTGCATTAACAAACATGTTGACTTTCATCACTATCGATTATATCGATTATTATTCAAGATTCTTCGATCTAATTATATGGATAGGAATTGGAATCCTTGGGTACATCTTAATATATTATGAAAATAGGAAAGTGGAATGAAAATTGGTTCTGAAATCCAAGTTCATGCCGAATCGCAACCTTTAATCGACGTTTGTCATTTTCAAGAGTAAGGCCAACGTAGAGAGAGAAAGACCTTAATGTGGGACTGGATGCGAAAGTCCTCTCTAAACCGGGTTTATGTTTCAAACCTTGGCCAGATCATCAGTATTATTGGAGACATGACTATATGCGTGTATATCTAGACGCGAACTTCTTCATATCGGGCTTTTCAGAGCGGCCTAAAGATGTGACTATTGTGAAAAAGGCCGCAGACAACGCAGGTATGGAATTATGGATTACCCGACAGGTATTCCAAGAATTACGTTGGTACCTAAGGAGAGAGGCTGAGAATATTGTCCAGATTGATGAAACACTTTCAAAGGATATTAAATCCTTCATGGATAGCATCACTCGACCAGAAACCTCACTACCTCAACCAAACGATATGTCTCTAATTTTGGGTGCAATGCGAAACAAGAATTCGAAAATTGTCACGAGTGATATGAAATTACTAAACACAATTCAGGACTTGAAGGTTCCAGTTGAGGGAATTGTTGGTTCAGCATTTGTTTTGGAATTGATGGAATCAGTCGAGGACGAGAAATTACAGAAAGACTTGTCAATTATTAGAGATCGTATTTACTCAGAAGAGGTCAGATATAGTATTGCTCGACAAGAGTCTTATGACCCAGTCACCAGGATACGCATTATAGAGGATCATGCACTTCGAGTTCTAAGAACAGTGAAGAGACCGGCTGAAGGTCTCGATAGAAAACTGTCTAAGGGGCAACCACTTTTTGTGTTGGATTTTCTAGAGGATATCAAAGCTGATATCCCAAATATGTTCGATGACTTCAGGGAAGGGAAGTATGACAGCCTTGCGCATGAAATTGAAGCAGTCCAGAATGAGATTGAGCGCTTATTGATAGTGTCAACACTAACAGAGGATAGCGAAACACATGGTCAGCTTGTCAGGCATGCATCAGACTTGACATTGTTCCTCTATTACCTTGAAGCAATTTGCCACTTATATCGTGGAACTCGACAGGGCATTGAAGATGCTCTCACAATCAGTGATGAAGCATTTAGATTGCTAATGTTTGCAGAGGTGACTAACGATGAACTAAAAGCCACGGTATTCTTTGTCAGAATTGTCCTTGCACTCATTAGAGAAGATTATGAAGAAATTGACTACTATTATAGCCTCTATGATAGTATGATAAATAGGATAGGACTCACAGATATGCTAGAGACCTCAGAAGGCCTGTATATCACTATGCAAATCTTGAGGAAGTTCATGGGTGGTTTCAGTCTTACAAAGAACAAATTGCAGCATCCAGATGTAACAATGTCAATGCTTAATGACATAGCTAAATATTCAATCCAATTTGATGACCACGATAATGCTTGGCAATTAGCTGTAACAGCTTACAAGATAGGTGTTGCATATAATAAAGAAGAAGGAGCACTCGGTTCCTTTTTGATGCTTTACAAGGTATCTTCTTCTTCTCACGATCGGTTCAAGCCAGCTCTTGAAAAAATTGCAGAACATGCATTGAAGGCATTTGTAAAGAAGGGATGGAATACATCGCAAATCACACCAATACTAAATGAAATACAAGGGCAGTTTCCATCTATTGAAGGCATGGCAACAAACGGTCCAGTGGATCAGGATAAGCTAAGGAAAGAACTGACAGGATGGATGGATGTTCTCTCAGTTGAAACCATTGATAATGTTGAGATGCTTGTGGTCAGGAATGACAAGTTACAGACTCGTATTGCAATTGCAGTTGGCAATCATCCAGATCTGGGTACACTCAAGACTGGTCACAAGGTAGCACTAACAAATGGTAGCTATGAAGTAACGGATGCAAATCCTGAAGTAGTCAAAAAGTATTCTGTAGTATTGATGATTACTCCAAGCGAAAGTGCAGAGATATCATTTGAAGGCGAATATGGATTTAGCTGTTTGAAGTTAGCTGAACCAGCTGCAGAAGCAAAATCATAGTAACGGATGGGCAAAAATTGGATATACTGAGTTGGGCGATCTTAGTGATCGCTGTACTACTAGCTGCGGCGTTTAATTATTACTTAAATCTCGCACCAGGATCTGATCCCGAGGATTTTCAAGTTGGCCCTCCTCAACTTGGAATAACATGCGACTGCCCTCTAAATATCTTGATTATTGGAGGAATCATTGCTCTGGCTCTTAGCTCAGTTTCTGGATTTTTTGATTCGAGAACAGAACTTGTTATTGTTGGAATTGCATCATTTAGTATAATCACTATCGCAGGATATATTGGTAGACGTCGAAGGCACCGAGAATGGAAAGAACTGCACAAAGCTATTGAGCGGTCCGTCCCGAGCACAGCTCTTGTAGGTTATGAAAGGACTCCAATGGATATTACATTCGAAGATGATGATGAAGACTTTGATGAGCACTTTGACGATTACTAATCAGCACTTCCCTTTGCTGGTATAACTTTATCATCCTTAATGTTTGGAAATTTCAGAGCAATGATTCGACCTAACTTGTCATTTCTTGTTTGAAATGAATGGAACTCACCTGGTTCTACAATGACTACATCGCCTTCGTTCAATTCATAACAAGTATCATCAATGTACAGCTGAATATCTGTCACAGCTATGAAGACCTCCTCCAATAAACGATGAGAGTGAGGTGAACTTCTAGCATCAGTCGCAATGTCTACGATTATCACTCCGCAACTATTCAAAGATTGCTTGAAAGTGAGATCAGCTACATATTTTGCATCATAGCCAGATCTAGCTACCTTTTCTGAATCTGTATCTCTGTAAATACGAACCATTATTCTCAGGACATCATTCATTTAACTACAACAAATATCTTACTTCTATTATATAATGGGAGAATACTGTGACCCATAGGTATTATATCGTTTTTACCTAATTAGTCATTGAGAATGACAACTCCAAATATCACTGAAGGAAGGATGATTTTCAAGGTCCTTGTGGTAGGCAATGACTTACCACTGCAAACAGGGTTTCTAAGTAGAGCATCTGGAGACCGTGTTTCCGCCCAATTGTATAATACGATTGGTTTGACTTTAGGAGTAGTGAAACTTGACTATCCAAAGAACCTAAGTGTCATTCTCCAACTATGGTCAATACCTTTCTCTGATAGATTGGAAGGACTATCTCGTTCTTTTACTAAAGGACATCGTGCAATCATCCTAATTCTAAAGCCAAATGAAATCGATGATGTACCTGAGATGTTCAATCGCCTTTCTCTGAGTCAAGATACCTCCCTAATGGTGGTATTTATTGGATCTGTGAGAGAAGCAGAAGCAGCCGCATATCAATTAGATGCGTTCATCAAAGCTCAAATGCCTGTTCACGCGGTCCAAGACATTGAAGAAATAATCAGATATGTCGCAGATAGCCTATGTTCTAATAGCTCCTCGAAAAGTCCACTTCCTATGATAGTTGCTCTTGACGAGCATGTTTGCCCTGTCTTTGAACCTGTTATTCCCGAACCACTAACTCCACCAAACTCAATTGAAGAAATCGATGAAATTCGGTCTATAGCAAATGAACTGGGACTTCGAATTGTCAATGAATCATGTGCAATTGAGCTAGATGAGGGAGTTTTATGGGTGTGCATGAAAACCAGTGCTATTCGGATGGAACCAGAGATTTGTCGACTTTGTTCACATAGATGTAAGAGACAGTCTAACATCTGTATTGTTGGAACTGATACAGGCTGGTCTTCAACCAATCTTGGATCGCGAGCTTTGCTTACTGTGGCAAAGATCTATGCGCTTGCAGCAAGGATGTTGCCTTCTCATGTAAAGAAGCAAATTCAAAGAGCAACAATCTGCACACGATTTGATCCAAATCCAGCAATACCAATCGAAGATATCCCAGATGAGATTCTTCTTGGTTTCAAGGAAATGGATTCAGGGAAGTCACTTCTCGAAGCAGCAAGAGCACGAGTTAATGATGGCAGACTTTCGAATGATGTTTTCAATATGCTAAAAAAGAAATTACATAACATTGATTCCTCCGTCAGTCATTGAAATAGAGAGATGTACTATGCCAGCAAGAGTAATTTCTGTTATTGGAGGTTCGAATAGCACACCAGAAAATCTTGAGCTAGCACAACGTGTTGGAGCTGAGATAGCAAAAAGAGGTGTGGTATTAGCGTGTGGTGGTCTGGGAGGAGTGATGGAAGCTGCTTGTAGAGGAGCAAAAAATGAAGGTGGACAGACACTTGGCATCCTACCTACCGATGTGAAAGAACATGCAAACAAATTTGTTGACATCATAATCCCAACAGGCTTGGGGTATGCAAGGAATTTCCTTGTAGCAAAAACTGGAGACGCTATCATAGCGATTGATGGATCAGCAGGCACCTTAAGCGAGATGGCTATTGCGTGGTTTTCAGATAAGCCTGTAATATCTTTGGTCCCAACAGGGGGATGGGCTGCAAAGCTTGCAGGGCAAAGAATAGATGAAAGACGTGAAGACACCGTATATGCCGCTAGTACTCCAGAACAGGCTGTTGAAATGGTTTTCCAAGCAATGAATTGGAAATAGGTTGTGAATTCATAAAGTGTCAATTGTTCAGACCATTTTGAAGGGAAACCATGATATAACTCCAGAAGATATTGAGCAAATTACTGGAATGGTTACAGACCTCTATCGAAACCAACCCAATGTCGTCGATTTACCAAATCGAAATGTCATCTTCGTTGGAGACCTCCACGGAGAGCTAGATTCGATTCTGAGTGTACAAAATCTGTATTTGAAATATCAGAATCATTATTTTGTTTTTCTTGGCGACTATGTAGACAGAGGCCCTGCACAAACTAGAACTTTCAATTTAGCTATGGCTCTAGCATTAAGTGATCCTAGACGCGTTCATTTACTTCGAGGAAATCATGAATCAGATGAAGTTGCTAGGCGCTATGGCTTTTATAATGAAGTTACTCGGAAATTTTCAATTGAAGTCTACAACAACTATTTGAAAGTGTTTCAAGTTCTCCCAATGGCTGCAATTAGTCCAAATACATTATTTGCTTGCCATGGTGGAGTACCAGAGGGAGTTGAATCCATTGATGATCTTCAGAAATGCAACAGATTCTATCCAGACTACGAAGATGATGTTTTGTTGCAGCTTGCATGGAATGACCCAAAAGACGCAGACTTTAGATTTGCAGCTAATTCACGAGGAGCCCGAGTAAAGGCATTTGGTAGAATCGCATTTAATGAATTTGTGAAAAACCTTGACATTCAAATAATGTTCAGAGCACATGAAGTATTTCCTGAGGGCTTTAAGAGGTTCTTTGATGAAAGATTGTTCAGTGTCTTTAGTGCATCATATCATGGTGCTGCTATGCCTAAGGTCTTGAGGTTAGGCGGAGATTTGAATGTAGAACCAATAGGTCTCTAGTGCATCTTCTACCATTGAGGCAACTTATTAAGAACAACGATTGCCAACAACGTCAAATATGGGGACCATTTTAGAGAGAGATGAAGTAACATGCCAAAAGTAGCTGTTATCAAAACTTCACCAAAGACAATCTTTGAAGATATTGCTAGAGTAATGGACTTAGCAGATTATGACAAGTTTGTATCCAAAGATGTCGCTACCACTATCAAGCTTAATCTGTCTTGGAGTAAATTATACCCTGCTTGTTCAACTAATCCGTACATATTCGATGGTCTACTTAGAAAACTAATTTCAGATGGTTTCGATAACAGAAAGATACAAGCTGTTGAGAATGAAACAGTTGTCACAAACATCTATGCAGGTGTTAAGAACAACAATTGGTACCCCGTTATTAAGAAACATGGAATCAAGTTTCTACCACTCATTAAAGCAACATACGTCAATGTTGACCTTCCCCAAGAAACTCTTGTAATGGAAGATATCTTTAGAGAAACTATCGCCCCGAAGGAAATCTTTGGGACAAACATAATTCATCTACCAACAATAAAGACACATGGTCACACGCAGATGACTGGAGCACTCAAAGATTCCTTTGGTCTCTATCTTACAAAGAATAGACATTTAGCGCATTTGAAAATTCATGAGATTCTTGTAGACCTTTTGCTTATGCAACAAACAATCTCACACTCCGAGTTCGTATTAACAGATGGAACAGTAATGGGCGACGGAGCTGGTCCTAGAACAATGATCCCCAAGATAGGCAATATACTCATAGCAACATCTGACATGGTTGCTGCAGACACAGTTCAAACAAGGCTTATGGGAATTGATCAACAGTATGTTCACAAGCTTCAGATTGCAAAGAGCTTGGGCTTAGGAGAGTCAGATCCTGAAAAAATTGAGCTTGTGGGTGATTTTGAAGCATGGAAGGATCTTCCAAACTTCAATATGAGCCCAGGCAAGAGCCCGGTTATCGCTTTTAATCGAGGATTTCTCAAGTTTCCTGGAATGGAAACATTCTTGTTCAGGTCTCCATTGATGTGGCTTCCTACGCAGCTTTCTGGCCTATATCATGATGGAATCTGGCTTCCGCTGAAGGGCAAGAAATGGGTAAAGTGGTTCCTTGAAGAAACTGAATGGGGTAAACTTTGGAATTCATATTCAGAATGAATAGCTTAAGGAGAATGCGAGGATGGGATACTACGAATATCTTAAACTAATGCGGCCGCACCAATGGTACAAGAACATACTCATTTTTCTACCGGTGGTGTTCGGGAGAGTACAGAATTTTGAAGAATGGTTTGATTTTGTCCTAAGAAGCATGCCTGAGCTTCTATTCGGATTTGGAATTCTCTGTGCAGTTTCAAGTGCAGGATATATTTTCAATGACATTGTTGATCTCGAAAAAGATGCCGCTCATCCTGAGAAAAGACAGCGACCCTTACCTTCTGGTCGAGCTTCAAGATCAACTGCTAGAGCACTAGCAGCAGTGCTGCTAGTTGGGGGTCTTATACTGTCATGGGCTCAACACGCAGGATTCTTTTTGATGGTCGTACTATACATTTTCAATAGCCAATTGTATAACTGGAAATTACGTAATTTCGCAATCATTGATGTCTGTGTGATAGCTGTTGGATTCATCATAAGAGCAATTGCTGGCACATTTTTAATAAATCAACCATTCACTTCTTGGCTTATTATTGGAGTATTTTTCGTTGCTCTTGTTCTTGGATTCGGAAAACGTGTGAATGAGCTTCAATTGCTTGGCGAAGATGCAGCAGCGCACAAACCAGTCTTTACTCAATATACTGAAACAATGTTGAATCATGGAATATCTATGTCAGCAACTTGGGTAGTCCTGTTCTACGCTATATACTGCTATGCTAACTATCAAACGGTATTGGACACACAACCAGTCATCATTACGGTACCAATAGTTGCAGGTATAGTGTTGAGATACGTGTTTCTGGTCTACTCTGAAAGTGATGTCGGCAGGAAACCTCACTTAGCGTTTAAAGATAGAGGAATTCTAATTGGCAGTATTCTATTCTTCATTGCACTACTCGTTACATTGTTCTTCTACGTTGGAATTCACGATTTCCTGCTTGAGCTCTTCCCACCGCTTTTCCCACCAATCATTCCATGATAAGGTGAATATCTTGAGTTCAAGACTATCTGCCTTTGACTTACATATGCATACATTTCACTCTATAGATGGAATGCAGAATCCATATTCGCTCTTTAAACTCATGAAGAAAAAAAGACTTAGAGGGGTTGCACCAACTGAACATTGGCGAGCAGCGACACTTAGAGTAATTAAACGAGATGATAAATTCATTATTCCCGCCTGTGAATACAAAACAACAGATTATGGTGAAGTAATAGGGTTGTTTGTTTCTGAACACATTGAGAATAGAACCTTTGCAGAGATTGCAGAGGATATCCATGATTGCAATGGTCTTGTTGTACTACCGCACCCAAGAGACCCCTTACGTAAGTACACTGCAATTAGACGTGGATTGCCAGATGAGATCATCACAAAACACGTCGACTTGATTGAAGGTATCAATTCCAGGTGCATTATTGACCTGTTCAATAAAAAGGCACAGAAACTAGCCAAGCGATTGAAAAAACCAATGACTGCTGGAAGTGATGGACACACCTATTTAGAGATTGGACACGCAAAGACTTGGTTACAGGATATCGAAACATCAGAAGATATCTATGTGGAGCTGAAACGTGGACGGACACAAATAACCGGACATCCGTCGTTCTTCTTGTTACATGTACCAACGATGCTATGGCAAAGAGTGAGGAAGATCGCATATGACAGCTGGTGAAGAAATATCGAAGACCAATGAGCAGTCAATGATTAGTGCTCAGAAAGTGATTGCATTTGTGATTGTCAGTGTTATTGTTTTTGCTGCTGTCGGGCTTTATGGGCAGCTTGATGCAGTAGCATCTGCATTGGCTTCAATCCCATGGTGGTGGGTTTTACCTGCCATGATGATATTATCCTTTCTCAACTATATTATCCGATATGTGAAATGGCAATACTTCCTTCAAAGGATTCTTGTTCATCTCCCTCACAAAGATAGTTTTAGTGTATTTCTCGCAGGGTTTACATTGACAACTACACCTGGCAAGATTGGTGAAGCAATCAAGGGATATTTCATTCGTGATATTAATGGCACACCAATAGCAAAGACCGTACCAGTTGTTGTTTCTGAACGCGTGACTGACCTGCTGGCTCTTGTCCTTTTAGCTATGATAGGATTTGGAATTGGAGTTAATACAGGAGACCAGCTCTTGACAGTACTTTTGTTAGGTGGGGCTGTTTTCATAGCGGCAATTATCTTAAGCCAAGGGACCTTCTATCAGAAAATCCTCAAGCGGTTCACATCAATCGGGCCCTTGAAACGTTTTCAGAACAGCATTGATGATGTCGAAAACACAATGAAACAAACTCTAAGCCCAAAACCACTGGTTCTAAGCACAATTGTAAGTATCCCTGGTTGGTTTATGGAGTGCTTAGAACTTTGGTTATTGCTTAGTTTGCTATCTGAATCGGTACTTCCATCACTTGAACCGGCATCACTCATCTTGCTTCTCCAAGCCACCTTTGTTCATTCTACAGCCTCAATAATTGGAGCAGTATCCTTCCTACCGGGTGGAGTAGGAACATATGAGATTACTTCAGTCGCTCTGATTACATTCCTATTGGGACTTCCTGCTGCGCAAGCAAGCGCTGCTACTATTCTGATCCGTGTGGTGACTTTGTGGTTCAGCGTGATTGTAGGATTCATAGCTCTTGGTATTGTAACTAGAAGAACTCGGAAAAGCTCGGTGATTAACGAGTCACCTGATAACTCTTGACAAGCTCATGTAATTCTCTTGCGCTTTTCTTCTTCTCAAAATGGTCGCGCAGCGGTTTCACCATTTTGTCTATATATAATACCATAGCGTTCTTCAAATCTAGTGGATGAAGTTCTCCAGCCATATAGCTCTTCTCCAACGTTTTGTAGTTCTTAAACTCTATATCTCCACCAAATTTTGGTTTGCGTTCTACTTTCATTGATTCAAATGATCTGAATACTAGGTGTTTAGCATAATCAAGTAATGGATTGCCCTTGAACTCCTCCGGAGGACAGTAAGCAGCCATTATCTTCGATTTTATCTCTTCTTCAGAGTCATGAATAAAGATGCTTGAAGACGGTTTGCTCTTGCTCATTTTTGTATCAATCATGTGCAAGTCACGTCCCACTTCATCAAGTCCTTCAGGTTCTATCGATCCCTCAAGATTGATCAACATATGATGACTGATAACAACAGGTTTCCAAAGACCTAGTTTTGGTCCTACCTCTCTTGCCAACATATTTGCTCGTCGCTGGTCCAAGCCTAGTTGTGTTATATCAGCCTCCAGATGAAATATGTCTGAAACTTGCATCACTGGATAGAAATATTGAGCTACTTCTGACATTTCTCCTTCGCGTCGTCCCATAATTGTTAGAGCTCGAGTTGCTCGAGCTACTGTTGTAACTTTCGCAATTCTAACCACGCGTTCCCAATATTCGATGGAATCCATGACATCAGATGCAAAGAGATACTCTACTTTTTCGCTCGGAACTCCCGCTGCTTTCCAGACCTCAATGAAGTATTCTCCTGTTGTTTTTATTTTCTCGAGGTCCCCACCCATCTTGTTGTTGATCCATGCAAACCAATCCGCAAGCCAAATCTTGAACTTAATTCCAGCTTTTATTAAATCCTTAAGAAGAAGTGGTCTAAACACTCCAAACGCAAGATGAGCTAATCCGGAAGGCTCAAACCCATCATATGCAATAGGATTGGATTTCTCCTCCAAGAGCTTTCTAAGCTCAGGCATTGTTACAACTTCTTCTCCAACACCGGCAACTAGTTTTATTCGTTCATTAAGGTCCATGACATTTTCAAAATCAAGATACTCACTTAACTGTTCTCCAACATGATATACAATATGATAGGAACCAACTGGTAAATTACCAGCAGGTTCCAATTCTAGTGGCTAATCAAGATCAATGCCGAGGCTGCTCAGAAGAGCATCAAGATCAGCCTTTGAAAGACTCTTTGCTTCTTCTAAAATGACATCAATCTCATCTACAGCCATTCCCTTCTTGATAAGTCTCTGGCGTAAATCCTCTAGCTCCTCAGGTCGTTGTGCAAGAGGAACTTCCTCAGGTGGAAGCTCGCGTGTCGGTGGTTTAGCCAGTACATCTGCACGACGGGCTCTCTCTTGATTGATGACCTCTTTGAGAAAGCCTGGACGTTCACTAGCTTTCATTCTAGCAAGATCAGCTCTAAATGCATCAATTTCAGAAGCGCCAAGACCTGTGATAGCAGCTAGCTCCTCAAGCAATTCATTGACTTCTGGAACTGTTGTTATAATCGGATACTCTGCAACTTCACTCGGCTCTTTATTGAGTTTCATCGAATGAATTTCTTCATTCACTATCGCCATTGTTATATTCTGTCTACCTGCAACATGTGGAGGTCTTGGAATGCGGCCCTTAGCAAGAGCTCGAATCATTTTATTCATTTGTCTGATTTGCTTTGGTACACTCCATACTTTCACATAGGCGACGATGAGTAAAGCGATGAGAATCAGAGCGGACCCGCCGCCAATTGTCAATAATTGTTGGAACTGCTGCTCTGCTGATATGTCAGACTTGATTATCAACACAAATTGACGGGTTTCATAATCTTCCATCTGGAAGAATATGGTGACAGTGAAAGTCCTCCCAGTTTCTGCTCGAAACCACAGGGTGTATGTACCATCTTCATCAAGGGTTTGAGTTTCTAAGTAGGTTATGTTTTCATAGCTATATGATACAGAAATGTTTGCGTTGGAAATGCCAACTTGATGATCAAGATCGTAATATGTGATAACAACAGGGAACGTTTCACCTGGAGAGGTATACACGGTATTGTTAGAATATAGCAGTATTGTATGTATTTGCCGGACTATGACGTCAAGATGAAGTGGTGCAATGGTATACTTCGTTGTTTCAAATGCAATATCAAAGCTATATGTCCCATATGGTAAATCTCCAGCTAAATTGAGTGAGTATGAGCCATTCACCAAAAGCTGAAGCTCAATGTCACCTAGTTGCGTTGAATATGCGGTTCCAATCACATCAATTATCGATGAGTTGTCTAAGAGGCTAATGACGTTGTAGATGATGCTAGTTTGATCATTAATTGGAATTGAATATTCAGTTGGACCTCGAATTTCTGCGGGAGTTGCATACACTTCTATTTTGGCTGTAACAGTTCTAGATGTGTAATTCGTTAGTGAAAATCTGACAACCAAGTCGTAAAGCCCAGGATTTTCGACATCAATTAGTACAGCAACCTCATATGATCCATTTGGATGAGAGGTGACATCAACTTCACTACCTTCCCAACTAGCAATTATATTGGCTCCAGTAACTAGAGAATTATGTTGAGTATCATTGTAATAGAACAAGTATGAAACTGTATCACCGTAGTAGCCACTCTGGAGGATAGGTGTAGCAAATGCCTGTGTGGGAATGGGTAGAATAGTAATAACTATTGATTTGAGTGCAGTTGAGTACCCTGCTTTCACCGCAGTCATCCTTAGATAGATTGATTGAGAAGCTAGTGTACTTACATCAATCGTAACACTATAAGATCCATTTAATTCATCGATGAATGATCCACTGAGACTACCAATTGTATATGTGACATTGGCTCCAATGACCAGAACACCATGGAATGTATCATTATAGACAGCTCGTAACCATAATGTATCTCCAAAGAAGACATAGCGGATAGACGTGCCATCAATCAATGCGACAGTGGTTGGAATTGGGACTATGTTAATATCAATTTCAGTTTCAATGAACTGGAGATTAGTAATAACAGCTCTGATAATTACAGGATAATGACCAACTGCAAAACCTGTAACATCCACAGATCCTGAATACCAACCTGGAACGCCCGTAGGTGTCATGCTGAAAACGGATCCATTCCACTCCAGTGTGGTAGTAGCACCAATAACTGGAGCATTTGTAATTGTGTTATTCAAATAAACTTCGAAATCGATTACATTGTTGATCACAGCTGTATATGTCGATTGATAAGGAATAATTTGGCCTGGAGCTTTTGAAACCACCATTGTGAATGATTTCTGTCTAGTCTGATAGAATTCACGCGATGCTGTGATTTGTGGACTGTAAATACCAAAATCTGAATCAGATGTGTCGAGAAGTAGGTAATAGAATCCATTACCAGCGTCAATGAAGGAATAGATCTCTCCATTCCATAGAAGAGTTGAGGTGAATCCGTCAACAAATGTCATGTAAAAGGGTTCTTGAATCCAGAAACTAATGTTGAGAATTTCACCCCAGTCAGCATAATAGGTTGATTTGGTGAGGACAATCTGGACAAGTTGTGCACCAGGCTGAACAGTAACTAAAGCTTGAGCGGTTTGGAAGAAGGGCTTTACAGCAGTAACTGTGAAAATATATTGTTGAGCAAGTAGACCGATTGTTTCCAGTGTGAGCGAGTAAGTCCCATCGCCAGTTTCATTCCAGTCAAATGAGTTCCCGGTTATATCAGTCCAATCAGAATCAATTATAGCTCCCTCGAGAGAAACATCATGATCAAAATCAATCAATGTTAGAACAACGATAATGTCAACGCCGATAGCTGTTGATCCAGCTGGTGGAGCCTCCGCGATTAATGATGTTTGAACCTGTCGTATCTGAGCTCGAATATTCAGTGCATCTCTATTTGAGTAGAATGGCACACCACTCCAAGAGAATGAGATATTGAAATACACTGAGCCGGTTGACCCAAACACAGTAGTATTCACAAGTAATTGATAGGCACCATTCCCTAGTCTGACTACTTGATACATGGGACTCGACCAGTTGGTTGAGGACAATGTAACCATTGCTCCATCTATTCCAGCCCCTGAGAGGTAGTCTTTGAACTGAAGATTAATGGTGATGTTATCAAAGTAGGGAGTTTCTTCTACGAGTGGGAATAGAATAACCGTTGAGCGATAGGTAGTAGCTGCTGAGGTTGTTGTGTTTCTATCAGCATAATAAGGAGATCCAGAATTCCAATCAATGGATAATTGGATTTCATGACTTGAAACGAGATTGAGAGCATCAAGGACAGTTGAGTTGAAACTGATCTGGTAGTATGATCCAAAGTTAACAAGACGATACCAGCCAGAAGTAATCAGAGTGTGGGAAGATCCATGACTAAGTGTAATTTGACTCTTCCCAATAGTAATGAACGACTTGGTCAAAAAGTCTTCAAAGACAAAACTGAATGTAACATTTTCAAGGAAGGGAGTGTTACCTGGCGTCTTGATTATCCGTATCTGCGTAGGACGCTCAACAACGTTTGCTGAGATTGTTCTTAAAGAAGAACGATAATAAGGCGCTCCACTAAATGAAACAGATACATTGAGTTGATAGGTATCCGGAGGACCGAGAGCCGATGTATCGACTTCAATCAGGTATTCACCAAGCCCATTATCCGTAACCCAATAATCAGCTCCAAGCACTAGAGTGAGTGGATCACTACTAACTTGTACTGTTGCTCCAGAGATTCCTGTTCCGGTTGTGTCATCGCTGTAAGTAATTGTAAATGTTAGAATAG
>JAEORO010000216.1 GCA_016840855.1 Candidatus Thorarchaeota archaeon
ACAATCCACAGCTTTCTCGTATTCAGTGCATCCATTCTCGTGTTGGAAAATTATGGTTTCGTCTTTTTCCGGGTCTTTCCCCTTTTCAAATAACACTCTATGATATAAGTATGAATGTCGCGACTTTTTACTACAGAAAGGATCGTTACTGCGTTGCAGAATTGTAACTAATCCACAAGGCTTTAAACTAATATGCTGCAAAACATCGCGGCCTTAAACCAAGGTGGAATATTTTTTCGATTGGCAAAGAAAAGAAAATCATCGGGTCGAGCAAAAGGAGGAGCTGGTCACAAAGGCAGCGTTCAATGCTCGAGATGTGGACGACTAGTCCCAGCAGACAAAGCTAAGAAATACACGAAAAATGTTAGCTCGGTAGAACCCCAGATTGCACGTGAACTCCGACAAAGCGGAGCATATATTCCAGTCCACAGAGTAACATCATACTACTGTGTTAGCTGTGCTGTGCATTCAGGAAAAGTTCACATCCGAGATGTACGAGCGAGAAAATCATCAGTTGCTCGCTAGGACATTCAAAGGATGAGCTTTGCATCCCAGTGTAACATCATAGGACAAATCACTTGATTAGTGGATACGCCAAATCCCTAGTTTTCTAGTCCAACTATACATAACTGCTCTCATCAGGACCTTTGCCAACCATCTGTTCTAATATACCATCATAGTCAGCATAAGATCTCAGTCCAGGTATTTGGCCAAGGGGTTTTCCATCTTTAAAGGCGATGACCATGGGAACGGATTGCACTCCAAATTGAGTAGTTGCTCGTCTATTTCTATCAATGTCAATCTTTGCAAAGAACACTTTTCCTTCATAGTCTCTGGCTAATTCTGAAAAAATAGGAGCAAGAACCTTGCACGGACTGCACCACTCTCCAAAGAAATCAACGAAAGCAAGTTTTGTCTTTTGAATAGTCTGCCAAAAATTATCATCCGTCAAGAGATTAACTCGACCATTTGCCATAGGTTCCATGACTTTTGGTTGTTGAGCTCGTTCCATTAGAATCTGCATTTTCCTCCGGCGTATTTCTTCAAGCTCATCATCATTCAGCACATGAACACCTCTTTCGGATGTGCATAAATCTTGCACAACCGTATATGAATTCTTCGATTGGGCGATGATGACTTCCAACATTTTACTTATTCAGGTCTGTTTATATTCTGCTCTGCAAACGCTGAGCAAAGACGCAAATGATGCCTGTTGAATCAAAGAAAAGCTCTCCCAGATATTATGTCATGCTTGTAATTGCTATGGCTTTCTGGGGTGGTAGTTGGCCTTCAGCTAAGATTCTCGTAGGGATCGCTCCTCCAATGACAATTGGTTTCTTTAGATTCTTCACAGCGAGTGTTTTGTTCCTCATCCTTCTATACGCAACCGAGCCTCAGCCAAGACGAATTTTTAAAATGACGAATCTCAAAATTTTATTCTTTGTGGGATTGACTGGGGTTTTTGGCTATGGTGTTCTCTTTCTCACTGGGATGCGTTTTACGACTGCAACACAAGGAGCCATAATTGCAGGTTTTAATCCCGCCACAGTGAGTCTTGTTGCACACCTGTATCACAAAGAACGTCTCCCACAAAAGTGGCAATACATTGGTTTTCTACTAGCTTTCCTAGGCGTGATCTTTGTCGTTGGAGTTCAAGCACTTCTTGAATTTAACTTTGAATATTTAATTGGTAACTTGATTATCCTCGTGGCTATGTTCACATGGGGCCTCTATTCCTCTATTGGCAAGCAAGCTATGAAAACGTTATCTCCCCTTGAGGTCACAACAGGAGGATCTATTGTTGGAACATTTCTATTTGGGATGGGTGCTTTAACAGAGGAAGTCTGGGCACTTCCAGCAATGGTTGACTCAGTGTTTTGGCTCAATGTGCTTTACCTGGGAACTTGCGTTACTTTCATCGGCTTCTTATTCTATTTCATTAGTATCAACGAGCTCGGTGCGACACGATCCGGAGGATTCATCAATCTTGTACCTGTTTTTGGTACTATCTTCTCTTTTCTCATCTTGCATGAAGAAATATTTTGGACATATGGGATTGGTTTGTTGCTCGTCATAGTTGGAATCGTTGTCATCAATCTACCGAATTCTAGGAAAACAGCTATTGCGGAACAAAGATAATGGTGTTGAATTCAACAGAAGATGGATTTTGAATCCTAATAGGGTGTGATGTATGGAAACTTACAATAGATTGATGACAAAATCAAAAGACCTCATTCTTCTCAAAACTGCATTAAGTCTTGTAAGATGGGATTATGAAACATATATGCCTCCGAAAGGATTGATGTTAAGGAGTGAACAACTGTCTGTTCTGCAAAAACTTGTTCATCGAATGACTACCAATCCTGAGATTGGGAAACTACTTGATGAATTAGAAAGCACTTCATCGAAGCTAAATGAAGTTCAAAATCGGAATGTCTTCTTAATACGTCGTGAATTTAACAAAGAAACCAGCGTTCCTGAAGACCTTGCCGCTAAAATTGCCAAGCAGCAACCAATCAGTGTAACATCTTGGAAGAAAGCAAAGGCTGCTAGCGACTGGAAAATTTTCGAGCCAGATCTACAGAAGACAGTTGATTTAGCCAGACAACGCGCTGAGTTTGAAATGAAAGCGAAAGAGATTCCAATTCTTTATGATAACATGCTAGATGAGTTCGAGAGAGGTATAACAGCTTCGGAAATAGCCAAAGTTTTTGGAGAATTGAGGGATAAATTAGTACCCTTGACTAGGAAATACGCAGAAGTTTCCAATGATTTCGATTCTACATTCCTAAGCAAGAAAGTACCAATAGATATTCAGAGAAAAATTGCCACAGACTTAGCAACTTTGGTAGGCTATGATACTGTAACCGACCAAGCTGGTGGCCGGATAGATGAAGTAGAGCATCCCTTTACTTCCGGATATTATGATGATGTCCGAATTACGGTGAAATATCATGAAAATAATGTGTCCTCTGCAATATACGCTATTCTTCATGAAGCTGGTCATGCGCTTTATGAACAGAATTTGAACCCTGATTGGAAGTTTCAAAGAATAGGTTGGTTCACATCATATGGCATTCATGAATCCCAATCCAGATTTGTCGAAAACATGATAGGCCGATCGCCAGAGTTTCTAAGTTTCTATCTACCAAGACTTAGGGAGATTACTGGCGGTTCATTTCCAAGAGTTGATGATGACACATTCATTAAAGCTATGAATTTAGTTGAACCGACTCTCATTCGTATAGAAGCTGATGAAGTGACATATTCACTGCATATCATTATACGGTTTGAGATTGAGAGAGACCTATTCTCGGACAAGATTAGCATTGATGAGCTACCTCAAGTCTGGAATGAGAAATATAGCGAATACCTTGGAATTGATGTTCCTAGCGATGCGAGTGGTGCTCTTCAAGACACACACTGGGCAAGTGGATATTTTGGTTATTTCCCCAGTTATGCGCTTGGTAACATATACGATGGAATGTTACTCGAAAAAATGCAACAAGACATACCCTATTGGTTGAGTGGTGTATCAAAAGGAGAAATTTTACCTGTTATAGATTGGATGAAAAATAATGTTCATCTAAAATCAGACCTTTACAATCCTGCGGACCTGATTGAAAAAGTAACGGGCAAGAAAATGACTGCTAAACCATACCTTGATTATCTAGAAAAGAAATATACGACGATATTTGGATTCTGATAAATAACGGCGTTCAAAAACAGAACGCCATTCCTTTTTTTTGCTAAGAGTTATCTTTGTTCATGAGGAGAATAATAACGAGGGTATCAAAGAGAAATGACCTCTGATTCTTGGGATAATCCTGGATCCTACAATTACTGGCGACCTTTATTGGCAATAATTAATTTTGGTAGCTTATTGTTCTATGGTGCTGGATTAATGAGACCTACAGCAGAACTATGGGACTATATTTTTGTAGCAATTGGCTGCTATTTTACTTTGAAATTTGGTCGATATATGTCCAGAGCGCACCAATTTAAACAAACACGAATGCAACCTGGTGATATGGATGAATTTCCTAGCAAGGGAATCTATTCGAAAATTAGACAGCCAATATCCGCAGCGCTCATCTACATGAATCTAGCATATGCTTGTTTCTATAGGTCATTTGGCTTAATTCCAGCTGTCGCGATATTCGTAGCTTTTTGGTACATGTTAGCGCGGTATGAAGATGGCAAGATGCTGAATAAGTTTGGTGATGAATACAAAGAATACATGAAATACACAGCGATGCTACGTGGCGGTTCTGATGAACAGCAAAGATTAGCATCATCTGGATATGATATGTATTAAATTATCTTTACCCTACAATCTCAGGTTGGGGTAAAGTTACCTTCGAAACTTCATACGAAGCACTTAGAAATTCAACATGACCCCCGATTTTCGCAATGTCACCACCACGATCCTGAAGGTGAAATTGAGCAATTTCAGTTCCTCCAGGACTAATTGTTCCTAAGCGTTGCATTCTAAATGAACTAGTTGACGTGTTTATATCTGCAGGCAAATCGATGTCTACAACGACCATGTCAATCTGATGACTACTCCCATTGTGTACTGAAACATCTAGGATTAACTCCTCCTTGACGCGTTTAATAGATGATTGGACTTTTACTCCACTTTTGTCAATAACCTCCTGTTGACGTTCTCTTTCTTGTTCAACCTTTGTTTTCGTTACTCGTTGTCTTTCGTCAGATAACCTTTGAGATCGTGTCTGTGAAGGTCGTGACACAGGTTGACTTTTTAGGGATCTAGATTGATTTCCCATAATTAAGCTCAAGAAACCTGGAGCTTCATAGATTACAAAAACCAAACCTGCAATAATCATTGTAGTCCATATTACTGTAAACATGAATTGAGATCTAAAGATAGGATTCTCAAAGGTTCTGAATAACGGTTCAAAGAAACCTCTCACTATGGGTCCAAGGATTGGACCCAGCATATCCTCCAATTCCTGCCAAAACAATATGCCAAACTTATTGATTGGTTGTTCGCCAAATGAAAGAACTATCGAATTCAGAACTATGAGCGTTTTAATGCCTCCAACCATGATTCCCGCAGTGCTCTGCAAGACTACGTATCTCTGTTAGGATATAATCCTGAAGCGTTATTAATCTTGCAACAGAATTATGATGGAAGTATGAATTTACTTTTTAAAATGCTATCTTGGGAACAAGCCTTAATGCATTTCCCACAAACATCTTTCTCAATTCCTTTTGTTTTTAAAAACAAAATGTATCGCCTGCAGTTTTCTCGATAGTCAGGTAATTTTTCTCTATTCTTTATGAAACTGCATGCTTCTTCACAGGCATTGCAAGAGCCACATTTTGATGCATACTTCTTCCCCCAAATCAAGGGGTATGGGATAATTATTGAAGCAAATCTAATAGCGCAACTGAATTTCTCATGGATTGTGAGCTGATTTTTCCCTCTCCAGCCTATTCCAGAATTTTCTGCAACAACTCGGTGTGAAATTACCATCCTAAAATAATCAGTAACATCACTAACCTTGTCTATAGTACCACCAATGGTTGCAGTCAAGGGAATCCCATTGAATTGGTCAGCTATGTTTTTTGACATTCTATTGAGTGTTTGATTGAGTCGATTGTATTCGTGTGCATACCTATTCCATAGTTTATAATCAGGCAATCCTTTCTGTCGGGAGTCAATATAATCCAAAACTGATCCTCGATAGGCTATCCCGATGCAGACTATTGATCCTTCTTTCATGAATGAGTCGAATTTGTTACCAGTGAGCTCTCTAAGTTTTTCCTGCTGAACAGGCATCAATTCATCGAACACAGCCTTGAAACTACCAAAACCAATATCTCCTTGCTCATTCTCGGATTCTAACAGATGAAAAAAATAACCTCTGATTTCCTCAGAATATTTCGACGCTGTGCTTTGACTCTTCATTAGGATTCAACCTACTCTAATTTCTAAATTATCTCATCTTTATGTTCTTATTGAGCTGAATTAATAGTTCCACAAAAGTAATTACTGACATAGTCCATGCACAATTTGGGATGTAAGAGCAATAAAGCTCGGGAGTACGTAAGCATGGAGTTATACGAAAGACTATTGGAGAAGACACGTGAGATTCTTCAATTCTATACTTCGGTCGCTATAATTCGATGGGACCTTCAGACATATATGCCTCCAAAAGGAATTGCACAACGATCTGAGCAGCTAGCACTCATGAGCAAAATTCAACATCGCATGGCAAATGACTCTGAACTTGATCATATCCTCACTAAACTTGAGAACAATCTTGATTCATTGGACAGAATTCAAAAACGAGAAGTTGAGCTCGCTAGACGGGAGTATGACCGCTACTCAGAAATTCCTGAAGACTTGGTTTCTCAGTATTCTACTCAAAAAACCTTAGCCACAATCGCGTGGAAAAGAGCGAAGGACACCAATGACTGGAATTTATTTGAATCAGAATTGATATCACTTCTCGAAACATCGAAACAAGTTGCAGATAAAATCATGGAATCTATCGGAGCAAAGTGTCAGCTCGATGCCCTAATGGACCATTGGGAACCAAGAATGACTACACGTTCTGTATCCAAAGTCTTCAAGGAACTGAGGAAACAGCTACCTCCGCTTGTTGAAAAATATAGTATTGCCTGTGAGAGCGTGTCAAATGATATCAGGAAACGTAAGGTGCCAATTGATATTCAAAAACAAGTAGTGACCGATCTAGTTTCTGTGATAGGGTACGACACTACTTCAGAAAATGCTGGAGGTAGAATTGATGAATCCGACCACCCTTTTACATTAGGGTATTATGATGATGTTCGAATTACAACCCATTATCAAAGTGATGATGTCTTAAGAGCAATTTTCGGTTGCCTACATGAAACTGGTCATGCACTCATTAACCAAAATCAAAACAAAGACTGGAAATGGATGCATCTTGGAGAACGATGTAGTTCTGGCTTTAGTGAGTCACAAAGTAGATTCGTTGAGAATATGATTGGGAGGTCTCCAGAGTTTTGGCAGTTCTACTACCCAAGATTCATTGATAGAACAAAGAAAATTTACAAAGATGTCAGGTACCAAGATTGGTTACAAGTGATAAATATCGTAGAGCCTTCAAAAATACGTGTTCTGGCTGATGAATTGACCTATGCTCTTCATATCATTATTCGTTTTGAAATTGAACAAGAATTGTTTGAAGACAAGATGGATGTATCTGAAATCCCCGAGGTTTGGAATCAAAAGTATTCTGAATATCTAGGAGTTGAAATCGAGTCAGATTCAGAAGGAGCTTTACAAGATGTTCATTGGGCTTGGGCTTATTGGGGCTATTTTCCTACATATACCCTTGGAAATATGTATGCTGCAATGATAGGTGAAAAAATAACGAATGATGTCCCTGAATGGAGAGATAATCTTGCAGTTGGAAACATAGCTTGTACTATACAATGGTTAATTGATAATGTCCACAAGAAATCAAAAATGTATGACCCTGCTGAAATGATTAAGAAAATTACTGGAAAACCGTTAACAGCTGACCCACTTATCAAGTATTTTGATGAGAAATACTCGGCTCTATTTTGTTGATTGCAATGAAGATAAACCAAAAAGATGATGTGTAATATCTACTCATTCAGCATGACAGTGATAACCAATGCTCAGGTATGAAGGTAGCATTTGGAGACCTCCAAGTGAAGCCAGGAGTCTAATTCTCCAAGCCACAGTTGGCTGCTCTCACAATGCCTGTATTTTTTGTGTTTCATATAAGAAGAAGAAATACAGAGTGCGAGGAGCTGCAGGTATTAAGTCAGATTTAGACTTGCTCCCTTCAGATTACAAAAGAAGGATTGATCGTGTTTTTCTAGCAGATGGAAATGCCTTGGCTATGTCAACAAATGATCTCATACGAACTCTAGATGTTTTGAAAGCAGAACTGCCATACTTAGAACGAGTGGGTATCTATGGTTATGCTAAAGATGTTCGTGAAAAAACTGTAGATGATTTGAAACGAATCAATGATGCTGGTCTTGGAATTGTGTATCTAGGTTTGGAAACTGGTGATGATAGCTTGTTACGATGGTGTCAGAAGGGAGTGAACTCAGAGGAAAATATCGCTGCATGCAAGAAGATTCGTGCAGCAGGTATACCATTGTCAATTACAATAATACTTGGACTTGGTGGTCTTGAAAACTCTAAACGGCACGCAGGAGCCACAGTTGCAGCTTTAAACAAAATAGATCCTGAATACATCGGAGCTCTTACACTGATGACTCCTTCCGGCACTAGGATAAGTGAGATGATTCAAAATGGAGAGTTTGAGCCCATGGACCCTTGGGATGTTCTCAAAGAGCTGAAGATGATGGTAGAAGGTTTCAATCTGACGAATTGTGTGTTTAGGACAAACCATGCATCAAACTATCTGCCAATTAAAGGTACATTGAATGAAGATAGAGAGGTAATATTGCGACTCTTGACTGATATTATTGATAGTGATGATAGTGATAGTCTAAGACCTGCTTATTTGCGGGGTCTTTGATTTTGAATAAGAAAAGACATCGGATGGATGACTTTTTCATTCTCCATTACTCTCCGGGAACTATCAGAACCTGCCCAAGTAGGTCCCCTTTAAGGACAAATGCCTTGATTCTTGATTGAAACACGGACATGTCAGCAGTTCTATCCTCATCCGGTCGCTTGAACTCTTGTGTCCCTATGCAAGAAAGATGTCCCATACCATTAACACCGTAATAAGACTGAACAACAATAGAATTAGCGGGAATCTTAATTGGCTTGATAGCCACAAATTGGGATTCACCCACCAAGAATGCTACTTTCTCATTTGCTATAACCGGAACAAGTCGTACCCTTGACCAGTCTAGTGATACTGTTTTCTCCTCCATCCCGTCAACTGCTGTTCTCAACCGATCCATTCCTAAGCTCAGTAGATCTTGGCTACAACTTATAACATAGATTTTTTCAGACATCATTATTCACCTACACATTTTATTACAAAGAGATGATTTTATCGTATTTCTCCATAAGAATGTCCACAATCTCAGGATAATCTACTTGATGTACATCCGCAACCAATCGAGAGCCAATCCCACGTTCTTCAATATGATGCTTTGAAGCATGAACAGTTACTTTTAGTTCTTCAATCTCGGCTGAATATGGACAACCTTTGTCAGCGAAATATACTCCATCTTGAACTAATAATAGATCAATTTCAATACCCTGTGATTTCAAAGCATTGACTATTTCTTTAATGCTTGTGCAATGATTTGAAAGCCAAATTATGTACTTCAACTCTATTTCCTCCTTAGAACGTCAGAACGATTTCGTTCTCGATGAACGCTTTGGCAATGTCGTCTTCCTCGAAGACTTCCACATTCTCGAAGATCTCCTCCGTTGAGATATTTCGTTCTTCTAGAGACTTCTTGCTTGCACAAATACGACCATCAAAGCTCTCGAAAGTTGATTTAAACATTCGAATATGCATTATATCTTGGTTCTTTATGAGGCCATAAACTCCATCACCAATAAAGAGCAATTGTGATTGATGATCCATCCCAAACATTCCCACTGCAGCACGCCATCCTTCAGCAGCAATTATCTTTCCAAAAGGCTTGTTTGTCACGAGAACTAGCACTGGTTTTTCTGTAAACTCCATTTTGATTACTCCTACATTGTCAATGTTACTAATCTTTCAGCTTCCCCAACAATTTCTGCGAATTCTGTCAAGCCAGTGACCTCAACCCCTGATATGAAATCGCCACCAGCTTGATCGAAACCTCTCGCAGAGGTACAAAGTCCACATGCCTGGAATTCAACTCCCTCATCAGCAAGCTCCTGCAGCTTCTCATTCATTGGTCTGTCTGGATCTGGATCTTGGTTTAGTTTTGCATTATTGACGCCATCAACAAAAAGGAATACTTTAACACCATATCCCTTGGCAAGTGCAGCTTTACACAAGTCATAGAAAGTATGGCTATTTTGGTAAGTATATGGCGATGTGGTCAGTAAAACGCCAAGTATCTTCTTCTCCATCATTCATCATCTCTATGATTGAATGGTCAGGTCGCCAAAAATAGTATTAAAAATCTAACTCAGTGACTATAATTTAAGTTCAGCCAGCTTCAAGTAGCACATTTCTCCTGTTTTTCAGAAGCTGAATTATGCCAGTAAAAGGATTGACCATTGGAACCTGCGCTTGATAGGTTTTATAATCGGCTCCAAACTTTTCCAAGTTCAGTTCCTCTTCAGATATGACTACTAAAATGATAAAGGGAATCTGAAGGAACATACAAAAGATGCAAAGCCAATGTTGAGAGGTAAAAGCTAGGGCGATGGCAAACATAGTCCAACCTACAGAAAAAGGGTGGCGGATTATCCCATAAATTCCTGTCTGGATAAGATCTGCAGTAAATGCCCAACTCTTTCTCTCCTCAGATGTGTCATACTTCATTAGAGCTGTTACTGATACTGTAATGATAAGAAAACTCGGTATAAATAACAACCAAGCAACCCATCTCACAGATTCAATGCCAGCAAAATTGTAACTATACGCGAATACGTAAAGCTGCAAAATGAAGAAAATGCCTCCTGCAAAATTTGCTATCTGATTCTTAAAACTGAGGGCACTTCTTGTATCTTCTGTCATTAAGAAAGTCAAGAAGAGGAGTTAGTATATCTGCATTATCATTTTTCATATCTGATAAATGAGTGCGACAAGTTATTTTGGCAACCTTGAATACCTTAATGTACTGGAATTATTTTCATTCTCAAGTTATTGGAGGTAAATGAATGGTCGAAGATCCAATAATCGTCTACATGGATAAGGAAGGAAAGCAACGTGAACTCGAAATAGATGATGAAGAAACCATTTTGGATCTATCGAAAAAAGGAGTCACAGCTATTGACCTTCAAACTGTTCTTGCAATCCCTGTATTAAAAGAGCTTGAACTAGGTGGTAATTCACTTGAAGAGATTGAACTTTCACCATTATCTAAATGTCAGGATTTACAGAAGCTGAGTCTTTTCAAAAATCAATTCAAATCAATAAATCTAAACCCACTGAAGGATTGTAGTGTTCTTGAAGAACTCAATCTTGGTTCGAATCAACTTGAAACAGTAGATTTGTCTTCCCTAGGATCCTCCAAGTTTCTTAAGAGGTTAAGGTTATTCAATAATGGATTGATTAAGATTGACATCAAACCTCTATCTGGTTGTGAAAGTCTTGAAACCCTTGAAATTGAGAATAATGAAATAAAATCTATAGATCTCACGCCACTATCAAATTGCAGTAATTTTCAACAATTGAACCTCATGTATAACAAACTCAAGATGATTGATTTGGCTCCATTATCGAGTTGCACCATGCTGAGGTTCGTGTATCTTCATCATAATCAATTGGAAAATATTGATCTCACCCCGTTTGGAAATTGCAGTGATCTACGTATTCTCCGGCTAGGTGGAAATTCAATCAAAGAGATTAATCTAATCCCTCTTTCATCATGCGTTGAGCTTCGACGTTTAGGACTTGCTATGAACAGGATTACATCATTAGATTTGAGTCCTCTAGCAGGAGCTGAACATCTTTCTAGTTTAGATATTGCAGGAAATCAACTAACAAAACTTGACCTTAATCCACTTGGTAACTGTGAAGAGCTTACTGAGCTTTATCTCTATAGTGATCACCCAGAAGAGAATGAATTTACTAAATTGGATATCTCACCATTGTTCAACTGTGCAGATCTTGAGGATTTTGGTGTGAGTGACGATACAAAATTGGTAGCTGACAAGAATCTCAAGGACGAAGACGATATTCCAATAGCAATAGATGAATTATTAGACGAAAAAAGGATAGATTGGATCTAAATCCCCATTTCGCGCGTATGCATATTAGATTTAAATAAAGGAAAATCTCAGAGAAATTAACTGACACGAAGAGGACTTGCGATGTCAATGAGGGAGCAAGAACTTGCAAGAATTGCGAGATTGTACGCGAGGTACTTGAATGGCCCATTAGGTCATGGAGTAATGGACCATCTCAAAGAAGGTGAGAGTTTTACAATCAGGTCTCAGGATGAAACGTTAGAGATAATCAAAGTCGATGGAAAAGCTGTTGTCAAAGTTGTTGAAGATCCTACAACAAAGGCTACAAATGATGTTGGGGGTCTATCAAACCTTCACTGATTCTAAAGCAAAGCGGATATAACTAAAAACTACCGACGCAAAACTAGGTTGTGCTTCATATGGTAGTTGAAATGGATGATGCTACAAGAGAGCAGGTTCGAGAAATGTTCTCAGACATAGATAATGATGTTATAATTCATCTCTTCATTGAGGAGAAGAGTTGCCTTTATTGTAATGATGTGAAGGATTTGGTAGAACAGGTTGCAGAGTTATCTGAAAAGATCAAGATTGTTGAACATAAGGGAGCTCTAGACGGTCCTATAGCAAAAGAGATGGGTGTAAAGTTTCATCCTGCTTTGGTACTTCATGGGAAAGACAAGTATAACATCAAGTTTTATGGCATTCCTGCAGGCCACGAGTTTGGTGCCTTAATTGGATCTATTATTGATGTATCTAAAGGAACAGCACCGTTACCGCCCGACATCATTGAGGACATCATTTCAATTGACAAGCCAATAAACATCAAGGTGTTTGTGACCCCTCAGTGTCCATATTGTCCAAATATGACAAGGTTAGCTCATCAAGCAGCTATTTTGAATCCACTCATTACCTCAGAGATGTATGAATCCCTTGAGTTTCAGCAATTGACAGAGAAGTATGAAGTATTTGGTGTTCCCAAGACCATTATCAATGAAACTACTACTATTGATGGTCTATCACCTGTTGAAATGTTTGTTGAGAAACTTTTCGAAGCCATTGATACATGACACTTCCAAAAATGATTATAGAGAGAATGGGTTTCAGGAGTTATGGAAACCCAATCTTTTGTCATAATGCTGAGACCTACAAACGACTATGGTGTTCAAGGTACAAACGAAAAAGTGTCTGAGCACTTCAAATACCTCCAGAGTCTTTTGAAAGATGGAACCTTAACTATGGCAGGTAGGTTTTCAGAGGTACTTATTGGACTTGTAATGATTGAAGCAAAATCGAGAGATAACGCTCTCGAAATCATGCGAAATGATCCTGCAGTTAAATCAGGAATATTTCATGCAGAACTTTATCCCTGGCGTATTGCTTTGAAAGCGGAATAGGATAATTTAGTCATCTTGGCATGTGAAGGTGAACTCAGTTTCATTAACATATTTGTAGGCTTGATATGCAGCATGAACACCTTCGGCAACGCCTGTGATAGCTTGTTTGAACTCACTATCCACAACATCCCCCGCGGCATATATACCTTCAATATTAGTGCGACTTGAACGATCAATCTTAATCTCACCTTTTTCGTTCAACTCAACACCAAGCTTCTTTGCCAATTCAGAATATGGGATTCCACCAATTGCAATAAAGATTCCATCAAGTGTCAAGATATCTTTATCATTGTAAGGTTTGTCCAGTTTGACTCCCATAACTCTCTGGTCACCAAGTATCTCAGTGACATTTGTTTCAGTTATGACCTCTATCTTTGGTTCTCTTTCTACACGACGAGCATTCACAGGTTCAGGTCGAATTTTTTGTCTTCGATAGATTATGTACACTTTAGGACAATATTTTGCCAAGAGCAATGCTTCCTTGACCGCGCTATCACTTCCGCCTACAACCCCCACTACTTTATCTTTATACAGCGGAGCATCACATAGGGCACAATAGCTAACACCTTTATTCTTCAGTTCGTCATGACCTGGGACCTCAAGCTCGCGTTCCTTCATACCTGTCGCGAAGAGTACTGACTTTGCCAAGAATGTCTTGTTTTCTGTGATCACATAGAAGATATTCTCTTTTGTTCTAAAGATGTCAGTCACAGTTCCGGTTTCAAGTAATACAGGGTAATCTAAAGCATGTTCCTTCAACTTATCTGCAAGTTCCTGACCAGTCATCTGTATATACCCAGGATAATTTGCTACGTCATCAGTAAGGGTTATGGTCCCACCTTCTACGCTTCCAATTACCACTACGCTTAGGTCTAAGCGTGCAGCATACATTGCAGCACCGTATCCTGTTACTCCAGAACCAATCACAACTAGATCGTACACCCTATCACACTCCTATCATTCGTTTAATTCTTCTTTCAGTTCTACGATCAAATCCGATGAAGATTTCTCCATCCATCTTAGTCACTGGCACAGCCATTTGGCCGCTTAATTCCTTGAGTTCTTGGATTGCATCAGGATTTTTGAGAATACATTTCTCAATGATCTCAACATTGTTACTAGTGAGAAACTCCTTCACCATTTTTGAGTGTGGACAATCTGGTGCAGTATATACAACAGCTTTGGTCATCAATGAACACTTCCAATACCCAAATTCGAGCGTCAAATTGATTTATGCGTACACTGATATAAATTATGAATAGTACACACGAGTATTTCGACTCTTTGATAACAATCTTAAGCAAAAATTGAGTTGAAAGCTCTTAGAATTGGAGTGAGCTATATATGAACAAGGAAGAAACTCTCGCTTTCATCGATAAGCAAATCGAACTTGAAAAGAAGATTGTAGAGATTGTTTCTGAGAATGTTGCACAACTTGGGAACGCTTTTGTCAAGGACCTTCTTCTCGCAGTTTCAACAGATTCCAAGAAACATGCTGAGCTGCTCAAGTCCCTTCGAAAGGCTGTTGAAGGACCAACACCTTTCATCAGCGAGAAAGAAAGAGATAAGATTGCCAGAGGAATTGAGGCGCACATTAAGATGGAAGAACAAGCTGTAGTGACTTATGGAGAACTTGTAGAGAAAAGTAATAGCGAGCAGGTAAAAACCATCGCAAGCATGATTCGAGAGGATGAGTTTCGCCATCATGCGCTTCTGAAGGAACTACACAAAGCAGTTATTGAACCTGAAACTCTCACTGAGGATGATATCTGGGATGTAATGTGGAAGGACACACCTTGGAAAGGTAGCCCTGGTGGTTAGTATATTATTGGTCAGAAGCATACCTGTCTACTATTGATATGAAACCTTCATCTAGTTGGTCAAACCCAATACCAGTTCTGGCAGATATCATTTGACCAACCATATTGTATTTCTCTATGAGATAGCGCATCTCATTGCTGACAAAATCAAACCGTGCTTCGTCCAAAAGGTCAACCTTGTTTGCCACAAGCATGAATCTTGATCCATCACCGTTGTTTAATCTGAGATTACTGTTCTCCTCTATAGCTGGAATCCAATATCCTTCCAGATTATCCAATGTTTGCATTCTTGTGACATCAAAGAACAAAAGACCAACAGATGCCCCTCTAATCATTGCCTTCATTTGTTCGATGAACCGAAGCTGTCCTCCAAAGTCCCAGATGCTTAGAACTACATCTTTCCCACTCGGAGTAGTCACATGTTTAGTATCAAAGCTAGCGCCAATAGTTGTTCTAAGAAAATTGGGATCCGGAAAATTACCTGTTGTATACCTTTGAGTGAACGAGGTCTTACCACATTCTGTATCCCCAAGGACGACAGCTTTCAAGATCTTCATTTATTTCACCTAATGTTCCAACACTATTGAACCATCCTCTTCTACACCATGGTCACTAAGTTCATCTAATTCTTTAACAGTGCGAGATAAACGTGCTACTACAGGAGGACTGCTGAAAACTGCGATTCCACCTGCTAGTAACAAAATAGCAATAGAAATAATTGGAATTGCAGGAGGTTCTGGTGGAATAATATCAGAATACATTGAAACGATTGCTATCATCAGAGCAGAAATAATAAACATCATCAATCGCCTCGCTGCAACAACTCCACCTGCTCTTGCTATTCGAACAGATAGTCGAATAAACATGAGTGTACCTATAGCAATGATAAGTCCAATTGCCATCCAGACATAATCATTGTAGACAGTAGTTGGCTGAGTCAATGGAAAAGTCATATATGCCACAGATGTTCCGAAGATAATCATTGTTTCACGAGTGAATGTCAGTACCCAATCACCATAGAATGAGGATGCAGCTGCCAGCATAAACGCGATAATTGCACAAGAAACAAGGACAGCATCAACCCAAACAAGATATCGATTCCATGCCATTCTTTGATTAATGTATAAGGACCATGATAGAGAATGTGTAGAAACTACTAATGCTATGAAGGTGACAACTGCTCCCAAGTAAAGGGGCATTCTAGCACCGGTTTGTTCTGCTTGGGCGAGGAAGTACTCCAATGGAGCAATCAAACATAATGCTGCGAATAATTCAACAATAACAAAGTAAAAAGTTGGCCAAGCTCCAGCTCGCAATGAAGCTATAAGTAAAGGCATTTCGATTGTTATGGTGAAGAACAGTATGAAGGTGGCCATTGTAGTTCTCCAAGGTCTGCGAATGGAACTAAAAACTGTAGCAGCTACGATAAGGGGAATAACTTGCAGAATATAGTACTGTGGATGGGCAAATGTCCAGTCTGTAGCTGCGATGATCCAAGTCGCCATATATAAAATAAGAACCACAAGCAAAGATGCTGAGAAGGTCGAAGGGTTCTCGCGCAAGAGCACCACTGCTAGGTAAACAGACACTATTAGCAAAATGGATAATCCAATCAACATGAAATAAAACAGGAATCCAAAGTATCCTTCCAAAAAATTACTAGCAAAAACAGCTGCGATAATGAGGGTTGTGATGACTGTACCCTGTTTTGCGCGATGTGTCGGAAAGAGAATCCATAATTCGGCGACCACAATGGCTCCGAGAAAGAAGGCTCCGGTACCTGTAATCATGAACATTAGTGGTTCATTCATGATTAGGAAGATTTCAAGAGCCATTGCAATCCCAGTCAACGAATAGGCAAACAATGCACGTTTCGTTTCCAAACCAATATCAGAGTAAATTTCTCGAATTCGTCTAGCAAAGACAAGTAGAGATAATAATAGAATCAGAATAATTACTGTTCCCGAATCAACGAGTGCCTTATCAAAATCTATTGGTATTTGCATTGCATTAACCCCATAAACTACTTATCTCTCGCCCTCTTCTTCGAAGCGCTTTGGTAACAATTTGTGTTAGCCAGTCTTCCGAAGCATTTTCATTTTCCATTATCAGTGAAAGGACAGGATTGGCTTCTTTCTCGCTATCAGCTTCACAGATGAACAGATGTTTTGCACGTTGAACATAACCCACAACACCCTTGCCAGATTTCATATAACTGGGAGTATTTGATTCGACAGGAGTTGGTCCATCTCTCTTAAGGGCTGTTGAAACAAGCTGGACAATTCCTGTTAGAAGAGCTACTCTCTCTGAACTCTGTTCTTCAGGGGGATACAATACCTTTGATTCCATATTGTCTAACATAACTCTGGCAACCATACGAACAACCATTAGGATTTACCTCCGAAAGCCTTTGTTAACCAGTCAATTTCCTTGGAGTCTTTCTTTTTCGACTCGGTTTTATCACTAGCAGATCGATGCGGTACTACAATGTCACGGATGCCCAAACCTTCTCCATTGCGGAGATTGTAGAGAGTCACCAAAAGCTCATGGTCCTTCTCACATCTGACAATAAGTGTTGGAGAGCGACCTTCATTTTGAATCCGTTCTTTCACTGTATCTGCCTCAGTGTCACTCATTTGGACTGAAGCATTACCTTTGCATTCTGGACATTTAAAACGGATTTCCATTGCAGCATGCTACCTCTATCGTTGGCCCCGTTTTTTTCTGGAAATGAATTACTTAAGGTTAATTCGTCGAGAGCCCAGAAAAATAGCTAAAATTCTTGATTGATAAAAGGTGAGTATTACTATGCGACTGCCCTAAGCCAATGCTTATGTTGAATTGGAACTGATGATTCTAGTACCATTTAAAATCGGAGCGCGAAATTGCTTATGACAGTAGAGGATGTCAAGCGAACTGATAGTGGTCCTGCTTTAATGCTTGCTAATGAAGCGGTCGTTAGAGGAGCACTCGAGGCGAACGTGAAAATTGTAGCATTCTATCCAGGTTCGCCAACATCAGAAATCTTAGACACTTTTGGAGAGGTCTTAGAACACTTTGGTGATTACAAGATGCATATTGCAGCAAACGAGAAAGTTGCTTTGGAAACTGTTGCAGGAGCATCAATGGCTGGTATGCGGTCATTCACCTCAATGAAGAGTGTAGGAATGAATGTCGCCAGCGATTCTATGTTCTCAATAGGATACACAGGCCTCAATGCGGGATGTGTTTGTCTGATCGCAGATGATCCATATGCACATTCATCCCAATCCGAGCAGGATGGACGATACTTTGGCGAAGCCGCATATGTCCCGATGATAGAACCCGCTACATCTCAAGAAGCACTCGATATGACTAAGTGGGCTTTTGAGATTTCTGAGAAACACAGGACGTTAGTCATTATAAGAACCACAACTAGAGTCAACCATCAAAGAGGAATGGTGAATCTTGGGAAGTTAAATCGGAAACCATTCAAGAAGAATAAATGGGCTGACATTAAAGGTCAATATTTCACAGTCGGTTCAGTCGCACGAGCTTTGAAAGCCAAGCTCCTAGAAAAGACGAACGCAATCAGACTGGACTTTGAGAAGACAGATTTCAATAAGGTTGTACCAGGCAAAGGCAATGTAGGGATACTTACTGCTGGAGTCTGTTTCCTTCATGCTCAAGAAGCTATGAAGAATCTTGACATCAAACTACCTGTATTCAAGCTAGGAACGTTATTTCCACTTCCAGAAAAGAAACTCACTGAATTCATTAAACCATTATCAACTCTTATCATTGTTGAGGAACTTACGCCTTTTCTGGAAACTCGTATTGCTGCTCTCGCGCATCAAGTGAATCCGAATCTAAACATTGTAGGTAAGAAAAGCGGACATTTCTCAGAAATGCTTGAATACAATGTGCCTATTGTCGAAAAAGTCCTTGCTGAAGTTCTTGACAAAGAAATAAGCACTGACTATGATGCAGTATTACAGAAAGCCCAGAAACTAAAAGAGATTCTGCCTGAGAGACCTCCAATCTTCTGTCCTGGTTGTCCTCATCGAGGAACGCTTTGGGCTTTTAGACAAGCATTGCAACAGTTGAGAATTCGAAACAAGATTGTATTCAACAACGACATTGGGTGCTACTCAATGGCATTTCTGCCTCCCAATGAGTTTTCTGACTCGATGTTAGCCATGGGAGCTTCACTTGGGATATCTGCAGGAATGGAGATGGCTCTGGAAGACAAGGTTATTGCGATGGTGGGTGATAGTACTCTCTATCATGCTTCACTACCTGGGATTGTCAATCTGATTCATCACAACTCCAATGTCACTTTGTTTGTATTAGACAATTCAGTCACGGCGATGACTGGACAACAATTCAATCCAAACTCTCCATTTAACGCTGGAGGAATGCCCGCCAGAAAAATCAACATGGAGAAGATGTTCGAGGGTCTTGGCGCAGACAAGATTGTGGTTATTGATCCTTATGAAACACGTGACTGCGTAGGTCCTATAAAGGACGCAATCGAAACAGAAGGATTCTCAGTGATCATCTCTCGGCGTGAATGTGCACTCTATGGAGACCGCGAGAAGAAAAAACGTGGTGAGAGAATCACTCCTAGTGAGAATGTAAAGGATACATGCAAGAATATCTATTCCTGCATAAAAGAGTTCTATTGTCCGGCAATCACCATTGATGAATCGGATGCAAAAATGACCATCCAACAGGACTTGTGTGATGGATGTCTTGAGTGTAGACAAGTCTGTCCAGTTAATGCACCCCGGCATTTGGAGGTGAAGAAATGAGTAAAGCTGGAAAGACATTCAACATTATGTTCGCAGGTGTTGGTGGACAAGGACTTATGCTTCTTTCAGCCATTCTTGGAAAAGCAGCTGTGGATTCAGGTCTTGAAGTAATGACAGGAGAGCAACATGGTCTCTCACAGCGACAAGGCTCGATCTATGTACATTTCAGGATTGGAGAATCAATCTCGCCTCTGATTCCATATGGTAAAGCTGACATGATGATTGCTATGGAAGCTAGCGAAGCATTGAGGTATGTTGAATACCTCAAGGAAAATGGAGTAGTGATAATGAGCAACCGAATAATGCCCTCAGTAACTGAAACAAAGAATGTGGCTTTGGACAAAGAGAAGCAGACCAAGTATCTTACAGTCGATAAGATTGTGCAAAGTCTAAAACAAGTAACAAACCGTATTGTCCTATTAGATTCATTAGATTTGGCTCTCAAAGCAGGAAATGCCAGAACAGAGAATTCAGTACTTATTGGGGCGACCGTCGCTTGTGAAGATTTTCCAATTCCAGCTGAAGAGGTCAGAAAAGCAGTCCTTGCCCTAGTCCCTACAAAGACTGCAAATGCAAACTCGAAAGCGTTTGATCTTGGTAGAGATGCTGGAAGTACTTGCTTGGAATAATTATCAAATATTACTGGAGGAAGTAATTTTCCTCCAGTTTCTTATTTGAAGGCTTCATCGAGAATTGTGGTTGGTAAACTCGCTTTCTCAACTATTGCACTAATTTCATCTCGATTCAAGTACTTTGCAAGGTCGCGAATATATTCTATAAAACGCTCATTCTCTGAACTAACCATTGATCGAGCATTGAATAGAAATACAAACGAAATTTCAGTTAATTCACTACTTGGAATTTGGCTCTTCATCGATTTTTTAGCAATTCCTAGTGCCGCTTTGAAGACTCCAAGTCTGAATGCAGATGTTGCTTGTGGCTTCCATTTTTCTAGTACCTGAATCAGCGCATCTCTGTAAGCAGCTTCAACGTCTGGGGTCCACACAGCTCGACCAAATTCGTTGACTTTTAGTTTCATATGGCGTCTCAGGATTCTGTCTCTATCAATTGGATTTTCCATCAATTGATTTGCAAGCTCGATTTGTTTTTCGACTCCTACACTATTTTGAAGGTAAAGAGAAATTTGATTCGGCGAAATTCTATCCTTGGCACTAAGACATGCGATGATTGCTGATACAGGATCAACGATAGGAATACCTGAGAGTATTTTATCTGCTAAATCATCGGATGATGCCTGCAACCAATTTTCTGCATCTATTTTAAACTGGCTAGTAGTTACGAGTTCTTGGACAGCTTGGCTCAGTCTATTCTGAAGTGTTGTGGCATAGCTGCCTAGTTTGAGTTTAATTTGAGGATGCGGATCGTCAACAGCAAACATTGCGGTTCGAAGACTATAGACATAATCAGCGAGCGAATCAATGTTTGCAGAACCGGAAACACTCCCTTGCAATACCTGTTTTTCAATCTGGTTTAGAAGTTTCTCCCCTAAAGCATGATCTTTTAGTCCAGCAATCACCGGAACCAATGTAGTACTTGTGATGTGTTCAACCGATACCCCCATTCCTTCAGCTGCAGAAGTGACTGATTTGATTGCGTCAATAGCGTCATCTATTGACTTGAGCGACCCAGTGCTAGCTGATTTTGACACAACCTGAAGTGCAGAAATGCGGTCCTTGTTACTTGGTTCTTGAATAAGTTGTTCTAGAATAGGAGAAACTGCTTCTTCCTTTGTCTTGTCACTAATACTAATTGAAGTAATGTACTTAGCTATCTCTTTTGGCTTGTAGCTAGGGGTCATCAATCTAATAACCACAGAAGCAATCTCATTTTGCTGGTTTTCATTCAAAACTTGTGTTAGTTTTATCATCTTGGGGACTGATTTGACTGAGAGTATGTTTTGCGATGCATCTTCAATTCTGCCAAGGTTCATCAAAAATCTCATGAGATGCTCATTATCCACACGTTCTTTTATTACTGAAAGAAGTAATTCCTGGTTTGAGGGGTCTCGTTGAAGTTTCGATGCAATGTATAGAAGATCTCCTTCGGACTGGGAAACAAATTTTGATTGGGTTTCATCATCCATAGTATTGAGGTGATTTAGTAAATTTACAGCGTATCCGTAGTGGCTAAGAGTTGAAAGATCACGAAAAGTTTCTGCAGCTCCTTCGATATTTCCTTCCTCTAAATCTGCTATAGCTTTGTATAAGGAGCCCTTTTCCCATTGATCTAAATTAAAGAAAACTCTGGAGGCCGTTCTAAATTCGCCTTTTAGAACCGATGCATTGGCTAGTGTTTGTAAGTCATTGAAGACAGCTCGTCCAAATTGATTCTTTAGTTTTGACATCATTTCCTCGGGTAAATTCTCTTTTACTGCTATTCTTGTTGCGGCTCGTGACATCATATTTTTGCAATAAAGATCGAATGCTTCACCATTTTCTCCAGCAATTTCCGCATCCAGTCCTTGTTTCAATGAGGCGACTTTTGTACCTTTAATTCTTGTAAACAAACCACCTGCAACGACACACGCACTCAAAGCGGGAATGATAAACCAAATGACGGGTGAAACCCAGTGACTACTAACTAATACAAGCATGTCATAGTCACAGCATACTGTTTGTACCCCTATGGTAATTAGCACATTCAGATTTTGTGAGCCTGTACTTCCAAAAATAACAAGCAGCTCGAAGCTGTGCGATGAGAAACCTGGCAACCATGAAGCTTCAGAAACCAAAAGGATTTCGTTATTCAAACTCACTTGAACAATTGTTTCAGCTTCAACGTCCTGAGGGTTGAACACAAGAATCTCAAGATTCCAAATTCCGAGTTCAGTGTACGCTGGTGATTCAATTGAATGAATGACTAAGTTAGGCCATTCAAGAATAACTTGAGTATAGAAAGTATCATTCGTGTTAACATCAGTAATCTCGACATCATAGACTCCAAGAGGAGATGCAGAATTGAAATGGATATCAAAAATGCCCATCTCGGTACTGGTGCAAATCGCAGTACCTGAAGTCAGAAGATTATCTTCAGTGTCATACACATTGATGCTATATGTTCCTGCATATGCATAGATATAACCTACAGGATCATGCATACCTAATGGAAGATGATAGGTTGACCCTGGATGAGCACGAGCAGTTCTTGAAGGGCCAACACTCACGCATCTATCCATTATCGGATAGCATTGAGCATTCCAATCGTAGAATGTGATATCTGGATCGCCGAATATAATGAATTGCAGAGAACTTGCACCTATAACTGCGGCATCTGATGATGAAACATAACTATCAAGTCCGATATCGGATAACGCATATCGATGAGAATTTATATCAAAAGCTGAATCGATAGCTTCTCCTAGTGTTTCATGATTATTAACCATAGACTGAACAACATTGTATTCAAACATATCCGCAGGTCCTACAAAAGTGTCCGTCCGGCAGGCAAGAACTGCGTCAGCACCGCTTTCCATAATGGTACTTGGACCATAGCTTGATCCAACTTGACAAGAGTCTAAGAACGCAAACATTCCGCGGAGGTTTGCACCCGTCACAAGTTCACTGATGTTGTAGATGTTCATATAGTTCTCAGGAGGGTATACAACATATTGGGGACTTTCTTCAGTATCAGCATCTGGTGAGGATGCTGAACGTCCACTATCATATCCACGCCATGTGTTAGTATAGAATAATGCTACCCGGCCATCGTGTTCGTATAGGTCATATCCTATTCCTCCGTGTATTGTAGCAATCCATGTGTAAGGAGCGGTATTCAATTCACTAATTGTACTTGGGCCAACCTGCATTACTGGTGAGAGTCCGGAAGTTGATACTAATGATGAGAAGTCATTTGAATTATCAATAGTTCTGTACGCTCTGTTGTTTGCCATCACTTGGTCCCCATATGAATAAACAAGATAACTTCCAAGGACCTCATGAGACCTACTAGACAGTGACATGAGTGGTATCCTAAGAACTGAACGCATTAGTTGTACAAGAGTTGCTTCTGTATTAATAGAGGAATATCGTCCCGCATCAGCTAATCCTGTCAGTGCTCTCTCAAAAGATGGTGGAAGGGCTTCACCAGGCCCATAATATGGTGCAATGGTGATAACATTATCTACAGAATCAATACCAGCGATTGACGATAACCACGGAAAGAATCGGTCAGCTATTGCTGTCATTGTTGTGATAGGAGGGTTCATGTCACTAAAGTCCGCATCATTAGTCCAGAAATCTATCAATGAAAATGTAGCAATAAGGGGCATCTGGTATTCCCTATTCCAGCTGAGTTGCTCTGGAATTTGTGAGAGAGTCATTAACCCAGAGTCTGCATAACTGTAAGGAATCGCTGGGCAACCTCTCTGGGTTGCGGACAAACCAGCAGCTGCAAAGGAAGTTCCTAAGGAATCATAAAGAGCTACCGACCCAAGTGAGTTACTTCTTTCATCAAGAGCAGAAAGAAGTATTTGGACTTCAGTGAAGTTTTCTACCGCATTCACATTGCAACCTAATGCCTCGAGCTCATTCCTAATTGTAGAATCACCTTGACCTGTTGGATTCATAAAATAAACAGTTTGAGGAGAGATGTATTGAATGGCCTGTTCTGTGACAGAATCAAGAGATCTCCCATTTGTGTATAGAAGCGGTGCACCAAGATGTGACGCAAGACTAGCACCATTTGCAGCATTTGCTGCAGCTGCCTGAAAGTCATTATTAATCACATTTTTCACTATGCTTAGGTCATAGGACACAGAAGTATCTTCTGCACTGTAAACATATGCTCTATACGAACCAGGAGTTGGGTGGGATAAGCTTACAGAAATCTCACTGACTTCGTTAACACCCTCAAACAACGCAAATCTATTGGCATTTAGAATGATATTGCCAGAAGGATCCAATACATTGAGACCAATATTTCGAGGTGTACCGCCAATGACTGATAAATCAAAGTCTATTTTGCAGTCTTCTCCAGGGGCAACAGTGAAGGTGTAGAAGTCAGCATCTGGAATATCTATATCGAAGTGAAGGTTGACTGTCCTGCTATACTCATAGAAATCAATTGCATGAAGAATCCAAGTCGAACCTGGACGTTCATCGTAAGGATACATTACTGTTCGACCGTCATAATAAGGAAAATCCATTGGATAGTATCTAGAACCTTCTTGCGCAAGCAAGTCGAACCAAATGTAACTGTCTCCACTTGTTAGCGTGATGATTGCGCCTCCTCCTGTTGGTGAGTATGTACCAAAGTATTCCCAATCCGAGCTGGCTGAAGTGCTTCCACTTCGACTCGTACTATACATCGCATTCAGAGTTGCGGATGTATCCGCGATGGTGATGCTATCAGAGTACAGAGGTGAAAATGGAGCTTCTGTAAGAACCACTGTTGAGGTCCCAGCGAAGAATTCTGTGGCAAGATTTGCAGCCATTTCTATGTGATCAGTTCCCGAGATTGTATAATGAGTGTCTGCTATAGATGTCAGTGCTTGGTGGTCAGGATTTTGAACATTTCCAACAAAGACCAATTCATTCAGCGACCCACCAAGCAGTTCGAGCCATTCGTTTAATGGTGATGCGTAATCTTCAATATCATCAGGCAAGACAAGTCCGGAAGTTGTGTGAGTGCTATTGGAACGGATTGTGAGAGGCACCGCAGCAAGGTAATTGAAAGCATTTGTCAGGTCATTCCCAGAATCGCCCACCATGACTGTTAGATCCATTGGGATGACCCCTGAATATCCCGAATATTGTGAAGGCAAAACGGATTCTAAATCAAATACTGTATTACTTTGAATTGATGACTGGATAAATGCACCCTGAATTAAAGGCGAGAAGAACATGATTGCAAACCAAATCCCCATCAGTAGCCGCTTGTTCATAGTTCAGTACCCTCCTCTATCTGAATGATTAGTTGTTCAGTCTGTTTTCTAACCCTTCTAAATCGTAACAGGGTGATTAGTAGTAAGATGCTCAGTAGTGCGGTTGCACCCAGTGCTACTATCTGTAACATGTCCACAATAAACTGCATTATTCTTCCTCCCCCATATAATCAGGTTCTTCTTTTAACACTCCCCGAGGTTTTCGTCTCATCCTGTAGAACATCCTCTCGTTTACGAGGAAAACCCCTAGTGCAGGAATTATACTCCCAACGACCACAACACCAATAGTCAGTAGTTCACTCAAAGGCATAGGCACATCATAACGAAGCGGATTTCGACCACCATGAAATTCATCGAAGTCGGAAACGCCATCTGAGTCAGTATCAGGATTGAAAATGTCAGTTCCCATGTCCCATTCTTCTTTGTTGGTCAGTCCATCCCCATCAGCATCTGAGTCTGCATCTGCCACAAGTGGATCTGTCCCCGCGAGATATTCTTCGTAGTCAGACATTCCATCAAAATCTGTATCGAATAAAGTCGGGTCACTACCAAACTGGAGTACTTCGAAACCGTCAGATAATTCATCGGAGTCTGAATCCACTAAGAGTGGACTTGTACCAAGAATTAATACTTCGTAACCATCTTCCAAGAGATCTTTATCCGTATCATCATCTATAGGACTTGTACCATAGGTCTCAATCTCTTCAAGATCTGTGAGATCATCTGAGTCAGAATCTCCACTGTTTGGATTACATCCGTTGAGATATTCATCAATATTTGAAAGACCATCCAAATCAGCATCACCAGCTGAATCGTCGACTAGAATATTCAGCCCGTATGTATATTCCCAGAAGTCAGGCATGAGATCTGAATCAGAGTCACTGCTTGCTGGATTAGAGCCAAGATTGTACTCCTGAAGATTGGTAAGACCATCTGACTCAAGGTCTCCACCTGCATCATTTATTGTCGGATTTAGACCATTGAAATACTCCCAACCATCTGGCATTAAATCAGAGTCTGTATCGTTGTTATTTGGAAGAGTTCCAATTACATACTCTTGGAGGTTAGTTAGCATATCTGAATCGAGATCACCAGTGGTGTCATCTACAAGCGGGTCAAGACCATAAGTGTACTCAAATCCATCAGGCATTTGATCGTCATCTGAGTCTACATCATTTGGATATGTTCCGATGCTGAACTCAAGGATATTTGTCAAATTATCTTCATCAGCATCGAACTGCGAATCATCTGCTCTCGGATTTAAGTTATACAACACTTCGTAGCCATCTGGCATAGAATCAGAATCTGTGTCATTATTTTTGGGATTAGTTGAATATTCAAATTCTTGAAGGTTAGTCAATGTATCATTATCAGGATCAAGAGACGCATCATTTACTAGTGGATTCAGAGCGTATAATACCTCCCAACCATCTGACATCAAATCACTATCACTGTCTTTGTTGAAGGGGTGAGTGCCATATGTGCTCTCTTCAATATCTAGAAGTCCATCCGAATCAGAATCGCCTATTGGAGGTAAGATAACGAGAAAAACTTCGTTGCTTCCCGAATAAGATGAGTCGTACGCATTGGTTATCCAAAAGTTAGAGCTTCCAGTATACCCTGAAACATACATCTTTGAGTCGCTATCAATAATCATTGCGCGACAACAGTCATCATTGGATCCACCAATATAGCTCGAAAATATGAGGTCATCTAGATTCTTGTTTATTTTGAGCAGGACTGTATCATATCCTCCACTTATTGTTTCAGAGAAGGCAAGCTCCATAGGGAAATTGGATGATGTTGACTCAATTGAGAGATACACATAACCCATAAAATCAATCCCGAGTCCATATGCTCTCTCAGTACCCGAACCTCCGAGATATGTCGCTGTTTCTATACTACCACTTTGAGCATTTACTCGCATGATTACTACATCATATCCACCATTGTGTGAAAGGTCAAACCCATTTACCACGGGAAAGTTGCTACTCGCTGAAAAACCAGACAGGATGATATCGCCGTCAAGATTCTCACCAATTCTGACCAAGTAGTCATCAGAGGACCCTCCATAATAGGTAGAGAAAATGATACTCGAGAACTCCGAATCAAGCTTCGTTAAGAAGGCATCATATCCGCCATTTTGCGTTGTATCATATGCATTAATCATTGGAAAATCAATAGATCCGGTTGTTCCTGTAAGTAATATACATCCATCAGACATGAAGTTCATATCGTAGACAATATCGTAGCCTGTACCTCCAATGTAGGTAGACATCTCAATTTGATGGTCTGAAATATCAATTCTAGAAATAGAACCATCAGTGTTTCCACCATAGGATACATCAAATGCTCCTTCAGTTATGGGGTAATTGCTCGAACTAGTATATCCGAATACCCAGACATCATTATCAGCACCTAAACGAAGTCCATTACCAATATCTCTCCCAGTTCCACCCAGATATGAAGAGTACAATAAACTGTTACCTGCACTGTGAAGCTTAATGATATATGAGTCATGATCACCTCTAAATGCATTCTGGAAAGCATCTGCAGTTACAGGGAAATCACTACTTCGAGTGTAACCAGTCAGATAGATATGATTAGATGCATCGAGTACCATACCATAGGCTGTATCGTAGTACGACCCTCCAATGTATGTAGAGAAAATTAGTGTTTGACCGTCAGCAGCAAATTTTGTGACAAAGATATCCATACTGGATACAGTACTATCATAGCCATTGACAATGGGGAAACCAGAACTGTATGTATATCCACTTACTACAATATTACCTAGACTATCGAGTTGCACAGCATAACCACATTCATCACTTGTGCTTCCAAGATAAGTGGAATAGATGGGTTCTCTGTTAACAATAGGATCATTAGGATCAAATGGATCGGTCATTAGGATTAGTATCTCTGTGCCATCTCCAAATGAGTCTCCATCAGTATCAACAAGATGGGGATTTGTACCATAAGTCACGACTTCTTGGAAATCATTCAAAGCATCTAAGTCCGTATCAATTTTGTCAGGTCTGGTTCCATTCCTGAACTCGTAAAGGTTCAAGAGACCCTCACCATCCAAATCGAGAAACGCGTCAGTTGCATTCAACGGATCAAGACCATAGAAAATCTCCCAGTCATCTCGCATTTCATCTACGTCACTATCAATGGAGTCAGGTAGTGTTCCGTAGACCAAGACTTCTATACCATCTGGAATTGTGTCTTTATCTGTGTCGACAAGTGTAGGATCGCAATTGTAGAGATGAACTTCAGATCCATCCAGCAATAGATCTAGATCGGTGTCATTGAAATTCGGGTCGCAACCGTAGAGGAACTCTTCAGCATTCGTGAGTCCATCAAGATCGGGATCAAGAGCTGAGTCATTGAAACTTGGATTCATTCCATTGATGATTTCCCAACCGTCCCACATCGAGTCCATGTCTGTGTCTCTCTTCACCCAGCTGCAGTTGTAGTATGCTTCATCATCGTCACTGATGCCATCAGAATCGAAATCGTCAAGATTTGGGAGAACGAACAGAAATCCATCCTGACCCGCAACAGAACCATCTAGTTCGTTGTATACTGGGAAGTTCGAGCTGAATGTTCTTCCCACAACAATTGCTCGCCCCAACTCATTCACAGCAATTCCATAACCAAACTCGTCACTGCTGCCGCCATAATAGGTAGAGTACTTCAAAAAGCCAGTGTCATTCAGTTTGGTTACAAATACATCTTGGTTTGAGTTATGGGTTTCATCATATGCATTATAGACAGGGAAGTCGGTTCCATCAACACGTCCAGTAAGGTAAACATTATCAAACGCATCAATATCGATCCAATACCCATAGTCGTAATTGTTGCTTCCTATGAATGTAGAATAGATTAGCATAGAGCCATCGCCAGTGAATTCGAATACTATTGCGTCATAGTTGTTATCCTTAGTGGGATAAATCGCATTTACAACCGGGAAGTTACTACTCTCCGAATAACCACCGATAATGACATTGTCATGAGAGTCAATGGCAACTCCCCTACCTCTATCATCATATGAACCACCCATGTAAGTGGACCAGAGTATTGTTGTACCATTAGAAGCTAGTTTGACAAGTACGCAATCGTACTCTCCATTGAATGAATTATCGTACGCATTCACCATTGGGAAGTTTGATGATGACGTCCTTCCAGTGAAGAACACATTCTCTGAGGAGTCTACATCTATGT
>JAEORO010000217.1 GCA_016840855.1 Candidatus Thorarchaeota archaeon
CACGTCTTCACCTTGGCTCAAATTGGTGACTTTAAGCAAGGATTATTGTATAAGGTAGTTGTGGAGTGAGTAAATTAGCGAGATTGCACTGAAAAATCCTCGAAGTTAAGTCTGTGTAATAGAATGGTTCTATGATTGAGTTTGTTTCTCTCGCTCCTTTTCTAGTTCCTTTGTCCTTTTTCGGATATTATCTTCAGTCTTTCCGATTCGTTTTTCAATATCCTTTATTCGCTTATCCCGGGATGCCAATTCATTTTCCATTCGTTTTTGTGCTGCTTGAAACACTTTACTGGCATCAGTCCACTCTTGCTTTGCTAGCCGCATCTGTTCTTCGAGGCTCTCAAAATTGATTCTTTTAACCTCTGCTTGATTCCAGCAGTCACGCACCTCTGACTCTAATCTAGTTTGGACAGAATCAAGGTCTGATTTGAATTGCGCTAGCTCAGTGTACTGATTTGTTAGATCATTAAAAGAATCTTTAATGGTGGTGTCTTTGAGGAAATCAGAGTCTGGAATCTCAGACATAAGTGTGTCAACTTGAGGTATCCGCGCTTTCGAAGTTAAGTCGCTCCTGCGAGACGGGGGTGGTGTTGGTTTGGTTGAGATCACTGGTTTTGGCTCTGGTGTAGCTATGATTTCAGGTTTAGATAGAGGCTTATCTGGAGGCGCAGAGATAGGTTGTTGAGTAGGAGTGGGTTGTGAAGTGAATTGCGCTGTTCCTGGAGGGCCCATGGGTTGTGATGATGACGCTGGCTTAGAAGGTGGTCCAGTAGTTCCAGGAGGCGTCATAGGTCGTGTTGGTTGAGCCGACATAGAAGGTGGTCCTGGAGCTTCAGACGGAGCACTAGCTGAGGGCTGGACTGCTGAAGGCTGAGCAGCTGGTTTTGGTTCTACCGCCTGCCGCTGGCTCTCTAAATCCCCCATTAGTTCTTGAACCTCACTAGCTCGAAGCATGCGTGTTTCTATGATGCCCTCGCCTGTTTCTTCAATACCCACTTCTTCTGCTCTTGCAAAAGCTTCCCTAGCTTTTTCCAACTCAGACTTAGGCTTTGAGAGTCCTGTGCTGGATCGGACACGGTCTCGAGCGACTGAACTTGGTTTGACCCATTGGTCATTGGTAGTGACTCTTACTTCGCTTACTGGAGCTGCAGGAGGCGGTGTCTTTTTCACTTCAGGTATCACCTCTGCTTCATCGGGCGAAGAAATCGTCTTTGGTTTCGGTTCTACAGAAAGAAGAAGTCCTCCGCATCGTATACAATACTTCCGAGTTGGCTGGTTTGCCCTACCGCATTTGGGACAGTTTTTCACTGATTCATCATCCCCATCAAGCGAATCAGCTAAAAATACGTACATCTGTGCTGTAAAGGTTTTCTAAGATACAAGCTACCGCCTCTCTATAACCAAGGTAAGCTAATATTCAATGGATACTCGAGGTTATCTACCGGTGATATGACTTGATGAGTCATGCGATCGAAGCTTTGCTAATAACCGACAAAGGTGGCGCACCCAGATTCTATATGCAGCTCGATCCAAAGGCTCTGAACATGGACCCAGTGATGGCTTCAAGTTTTTTTGCGGCTATTAACATGTTTTCGAAGGAAGTTTTCGATGAGCGATCTCCGGTGGTCCAAGTAGACTATGGAGCTCGATTGTTTACTTTAATTAATGGTGTCAACACAAATATGATTGCAGTCAGTGTTCAACGCCTTAATCAGGAATCACTCGATATCTTAGACTCACTTTTAGCTGAGTTTGAACTTGATTGGCTTGAGGTGGTTGATCCTTTTGATTTCAGTTTCGAAACCTCATTTGTGGATGTCTATCTGGAGGCATTTGGAGAACGAGTCATGGAGAAGCTCTCCCTGCGCCTATTAGGTGAAACCTGGGTGCCATATTTCACGACCAAGCTTCAATCACGTGAAGCAGTATCCAGTCTGTTGATGAACTACATCAATGGTTCTAGAAACGTCAATGAGATAATCGAAGTTAGTGGATTATCGCGGCGCGAAGTTGTACTTGATCTCTCGAAATTATGGGCACATCGTATCATAAGGTTTCGAAATATGTTTAACTTCAATGATTTCATGACAACCGGAACTCAATTTGTAAGATATGCTCAAGCTACATCATCTGAAACACAAGACTTGAGGACTCTACATCCTGATATGGCTGACGTGATCCCACATCTTGCAGGATTAATAGATGGACGTCGAACGGTTAGAGAAATTCTTGCTGAACTTGGAGCTCGCTACGACGAAAGTGAACTCCTGAGAGCTTTAGATTTCCTTATCGAAGTAGGAGTGATTGAAGCACTAACTCCAGAAAAGCGACGTATTCTTCTAGCAAAAGAAGCGTTGGAGCTTGCGATTCGTGTTGCTGAAGGTAGTTACAATGTCACCGAAGCAACAAATGCATTACAATTTGTAATGAAAAATACTAAAGCTCCAGAAGCACTAAGTCAGTTACTACTAAAAGATGGCAAGTGGGTTGTAGATTTTGATTTTAAGATACTTGAAGGATTAAATCAGCGGCGGCTCATGTTGCTTTTTGGAGAATGGATGAAGATTTTGGCACAGTTTGTCAATGCACTAAATCCAGCTAAGCTTGAACGATATATCAGTAACTTAACAACTGTCTTTTCTCAACGTATCATAAGACGTTATTCCGCATTCGATTTGAGAGGATTTGAAGAATTCGCCTATTGGTTAGAGATATTGAGCACTCCAACAAAGCCGCATGTTGGACCTATTGAAACAAGTCACCTGCAAATAGTATGGTCCAGTGCACTAGAAGAACTTGCATATATTCTTGTGACGCGAGGTCATATCATCTATAAATCAGAGAGTATCACTCAAATTCGCTCTGCGTCAGGAACCCCCCTGATTGACTTACTTCCGGCGGAATGGGTTGGCCGAGATCGAGTGGAAACATTTGAACGCATAATGGTAGAATACTCTAATCTGGGTCCTGCGGCAAAATTAACACTATTAATCCTTGCAACGCAACGAGGTATATTGATACCAAAAGAAATCATAATTTAGTGAGGAGGCTAGAATATCTTCCATCTGAAGAACTATTATCTAAGAATTTTGAAGAAACACAGTTGGTGACAGTATATGAGCCCGTCCTATCTATTAAAAATCGTTACAGTCGGATCTGCTTCTGTTGGAAAAACAAGCATCATAATCAGATATTCTACTGGAACCTTTCGTGAACACTACTCCCCAACATTAGGTGTAGGATTTGCATACAAGAAAATGGATGTTGACGACAACTCAGTAAACCTTCAAATCTGGGATTTGGGCTCTCAGGACTTTCTTGAACGCACGCGTGCGAACTATTACTTAGGAGCTCAAGGAGTAATCTTCATGTTTGATGTCACCTCTTGGGAATCCCTCAATGAGGTAATTGAATGGAAAAATGAAGTTGATCGAAATCTAGAGGACTATCGAGCCATTCTTGTCGGAAACAAGACTGATCTTGCTATGGATCGGGTAGTTTCTACTGAGGAAGGCCTGAAAATAGCTTCGCAGATGGGGATAGACTACATTGAAACATCTGTTCGCCTTGATATGAATGTCAATAAATCATTCGAGATGATTGCCAGAAGCATCATTGCCTCATTTCATTGATTTGAATCATCACATCACACGAGTGCCATCAATTTTTTGTGAAGTATTGAATTACAAGCTAGAGATGAGGTCCCCATTGCATTGTCCATGCCATCAAGATCAGTGAATACACCCCCCGCTTCTGTGATTATTGGTTTTAATGGTGCAATGTCCCAGATGTTCATAATGGGATCTATCATTGCATCAACTCTACCAGTTGCCACAAGAAGATATCCGTATGCATCACCCCAAGCTCTACAAGAGTAAGAGCTAGTCAGAAGACGTTTGGCAAAATCTGGTCTGTGTCTTGATAAATCCGCATAGTCCGTAACTTGAATCCAGGCATCTCTCAGGCACTCTGTAGAACTTACATGGCACGGGGTGCCATTATAGAATGCTCCCATCTTCGTCGCAGCTGAAACCATTTCTCCAATGAAAGGCGCATGAATTACTCCAAGTTGAGGTTCACCTTCATATTCAAGAGCGAGAAGGACAGCATATAGTGGTACTCCCCTGATAAATGACTGTGTTCCATCAATTGGATCAATTATCCATCTGTATGACGATGCACCCGAACTCTCCCCATCTTCTTCGCCAAGTATCGAGTGAGAGGGAAATCTAGCCTCAATTCTTCCTCGGATATACTCCTCTGTTTTTCTATCAGCTATAGTGACTGGTGTTTCATCCTGTTTTCTATCAATCTTGATGTCTTTCAGGAAATACTTCATAGTCACCTCTCCTGCTCCAGTTACGACCTCTTCTGCGAAGGAAAGTAAACTCCGTAAACTCTCTAAATTCAAATTTACTACTGTCCGATTATTCTATAAGTCACTCATGTGTGTCTGAGATATAAGAAGCGTGATAATTGACTCCCCTACTAAACTTCTGCTCGCGAAGTTGTTCATAACTGAGAATTATCGTGTTCTGATAGTACTCGGGTAAATCAATCTATTTCGAAGTTTTTTCTCTTGCAATATCCAGTGGTGGCTTAACGCTCTCTGGAATAGGGCAAATGTACCTCCTGCCCTTCATCTTCTCTGCGTGTTCGTCTATTATTACCTTTAGAAGATCTGGTTTCGTCAAGAGATCGATTGCTGAGCCAGCCATGACCTTCGTAGCAAATATGAGTGCCTTGTGACCAATACTCATTCCACAGCAGGCTGTCCATTGCCAATCGTGACCCGCTGCCTCGAGAGTAGCTGAGGCTGTTCCAAATTCCATGGTTGGTGCAGTCCAGCTGACATCTCCTGTATCTGTTGAGCCCGGAAATACAATTCCTTCATCCCATGGATCATGAATCTCTCTATCAATATGCACCTCATCTTCCACTAGCTGTTCCCACCCCGGACGTTTGGATGCTCGTAATTGTTCGCTCTTTGCTTCTTTTGTTACTGTCTTTGCCATCTCCTTTGCGAACATCATCTCATCATTAGTGTATTCTGGTGCTCCAACTTCCCGCATATTAGATATGACAAGATCACTCAATCCCTTGCTTGGGAGTTCGTTGGATAACCCCTCAACGAATTCAACCCTTAGTCTAGTTTGCGTCATCAGTGCTGCCCCTTCAGCAATTTTGACCACCCAATCGTAGATGTGGTTCACCTGTTCACGCTCTGGCGCTCGGATGTAGTACCAGCTGCGAGCATAATCTGGTACAACATTTGGTTGCAAGCCTCCCGATTCTATAACATAATGGATTCTTGCTTCTTGAACAATATGTTCTCTCATGAAATTCACACCGATATTCATGAGCTCAATCGCATCAAGCGCACTTCTTCCAACATATGGAGTGGCTGCCGCATGCGCTGTTGTGCCATAGAAATGGAACTTTGCAGAATTCATCGCAAGACTACTACCTAAGCCTGCGATATTGAAATGACCTGGGTGATGACTCAAAACAGCATCGACACCATCAAAGCAACCAGCTCTTACCATGAAGACCTTGCCACTGTAGGTTTCTTCTGCAGGTGTACCAAAGAATTTGATAGTTCCTTTCAGTCCATGTCTTTCCATTGTCACTTTTGTAGCAATAGCACTCATAACCCCAGTGACTCCATGGATATTGTGTCCACACCCATGTCCCGGAGCTCCTTCTTCAATAGGGTCCTTATAGGGGACGGGCTTTTGGGACAAACCGGGTAGTGCATCATACTCTCCCATGAATCCGATAGTGGGACTGTCTTTTCCATATGTAGCCACAAATGCCGTTGGCATACCCGCTACACCCATTTCGATATTGAATTCATGTTTGGCAAGCATCTTTGCAAGATACGCTACCGACTTCACTTCCAGAAGTCCTAGCTCCGCGAGGTTCCATATGGTATCGCTTGCTTCAATAATCATCCTTTCATTGTCCGATATCCAATCCCAAGCATCACTCTTCATACTATTGACCGGTCACCTGAACAAATTTCACGCTCTTAAATCTGGCCTGATAAGAGCAGCAGTCATTTTAGCAATAGATCATCATCGAAGTACTTGTTTGACCAGATCAAATTCTTGCTACGAACTGGCAATTGATATACAATCTTGATGATAAATTAAAGTGTGAAACAGAGATGGTAGCTACGGATGAGCAACTTGAGGAGAAAGTCGTTTACAAGGTACTAGATGAACTCCTAGTTCTTCAAACCCGAATTCATGGAAAGGTAAATGATTTACCGGATGTATTTACAAAACTCAGGTCAGTTGCTGGTGGGACTACTGCTGGTAGTCCAATTGTTACGCATCACTGGGGAGTAAGTGATGATGTTGGGCATGACATGGACGTCAGTCTTCCTGTGAATAAATCCTCCAAAGGAGATGGGGTCATATCAACAACTCTTCCTGCTGAAGAAGCAATGACTATTACGTACAGAGGACCATATGCTGAGATTGGGACTGCTTACAGGTTGGTTTCCAAGCACACCTACGAGAGAGGCCATCCAATTGCTGAGTCTACACGTGAGATCTTTCATCACTATGATACGAATCACCCTGAAGACACAGTGGTGGAGATTCAAGCAGTACTCCACGATTGGACACGAAGGTTCTCAAATAAGCTTGAAACTGTGCTTGGCGCAGAAACCAAAGCTGAAATCTTGGCACCGATGAACAATCTCGATATTGATTCGCCTACAGCTGTCCGTCACCAATCACTTTGTAATGCACTCACTATCTTAGAGCAAAAGGCAAGTAATGAGGAACAGTACGAGATTCTGTCACACTGTGCACATATATTTCCAGTCGAACTCATCCCACCAATGCGAGAGCTCTTCAAATCTACTGGTAATGTAGATGCAATCATCGATGCTATGATTTCTAAGGGAGGATATTATCCTAAATTACTAAGGCGTGAGGAATCTATCATCTATGAAGAGAAAAGCCCAGCTAATCCAGCAGCGTATAAAGAAGCGAAAACAGATGCGGAGCGACGGAGAGCATATTGTTTCTGTCCACTGATAAGAGACCACCTCGATGAAACTCCGAAAACATTTTGCAATTGTTCTGCTGGATGGCCAAAACAACTTTGGGAAGGTATCCTTGAAAGACCCTTGAAGATACAGGTTGTCCGGTCTTTAATAAATGGGGACAATACATGTGAGTTTGCTATCCATTTACCAGATGGAATTCTGATTCCTAGGAAATGAATCAACTTCTCTGGTGCCACCTTCATTGTCTGGATATAGACCATCTTCATTTGTCGTTAGATACAAGTAATTCATGACCTTTGCTCCAGTTCTCTTTCGAGCTCTTCTACACTAACCTTTGGTTCAATACTTTTTACAGCAAGTATATAGAGAATCACAAAGTTGAGTGCAAGGGCCATAAAGAGAAGCGGAACTCCTCTGAAAAGCTCATATATCACACCAGCTGGTATCTGCCCAATTGTTATGATTAAAAGCACAAACACTGTGGTAAGACTTAGCATTTTTCCAAGATCTTGTCGAGGTAATGATTTTTGGATATAGGTGTTGATTACTGACATCCAGAGTACATCATTGATTGACTTTATGGCTGTAGCAATAAATGCTAGTGAGAATAAGACACTCAAGCCAGAATAGATTGAATCCGCTGCGGCAACCCAAGATAGAGGTGCAATGTATGGTATATTTTGAGCCACAACAAGAAGGCCAATAGCTATTGGCATTACCGAATAGACCGCGAGTGCAAGCTTTTTACCGCCATGCTTGTCAAAGAGTCTTCCGAGGTACAGTGTGAGGGGGATTGAGAATGTGAGAGTCAATAACAGCATCAGGTTGATGTCTGCAATTCCAAACCCCAGGGTCTCATTAACATAGTAGAGGTTAGCAAAACCATAGAATGTATCACTTAAAGCATCTATACAGAAGACCGCAATGAATACTGGAAAAACACGCGCCAATAGCTTGATGCTTCTGATATTTTCATAAAAGAAGTCTCTGACCACATTGTCAGACTTCAAGGCGCGTCTACCGGGTTCTGTCGAATCAAGCCATTTTATTCTAATGAAGGCACAAATCATGTATACAATCCCTGATAGTATAAACATAGTACTCATGACAGGTATAAATTCCATTCCCAAGTTCAATAGAATTCCCACTGCAAAGAGTGGGAAAAGACCGAAAACCGTACCCAATGTGAAAAGACTGATAGCGACCCCTCCATGACGACGGTCTATTTGTTCCATGATGTATGCAGTACCACCCTTACTGGTAAAGGATGCAATTCCAAACATCATGAAACCAATCGCCATGAATAGAATGTCACCTGAAAAAGCAATTATGAAGTAACCAATACCATTTACTGCCATTGTGATAGATGCTAATTTTCGACGGTCATAGTTATCTGCAAGATAACCTGATACAAACTCTCCAATGAGTGACACTCCCGTGAGCAGTGATATGAGTAGCGCTACTAGGATATATGTTAGACCAACATCTCTGAGGTATAGTGGAAAGTATCTATTAACGACTTGAATGCTTGAATAGATCCACGCAGTGAAAAGGAATATTGTGAAGTTCTTGTTTGATAATGTCTGCTTGACAGCTTCAAACCATGAGGTTGATGCACCTTCAGCAACGATGAGTGACTTAGTATCAATCCCAGGTTCTTCTGCTTCATTAATTTCCTCAACTTCAATAACTTCATCGACATCAGCCATGGCAATCACCCGCCATCAAATCCTCTCTCTCCTCAAGTTTTAATGATAGGTTTTATTCTATACTAAAAGGACAATGTTCTCAGCAACTTTCCACACCTATTTTTCAGCAAGCTCATATAGTATAACTATCAATGCAAAAGCGCATTGGAGTAGTGTCTTTCATGACCTCCTTAGAAACAATACCTCACATGGCGATTTTTTGGGATGTGGAAAATGTAACTGACGAATCTGCTACACACAGAACCATGACTGAGAGGATACATCAGGCTGGCACTGTTACTCGTGCGTATGCATTTGCAGATTGGGACCATAGACGCCAAATGGCTGAGGAACTCTATGCATTAGGGTATGATTTAATTCACATCCCTGACCAACGTGACAACGCTAGCGACTATAAGATGGCTGCATACATTCTTGATCACCTTATGCATTATCCTGAAACCACACGTTATGTTCTCATCACCGGTGATGGTGACTTCAAGCTAATTGCAGGTGCACTCAAAGAACATGGTGTGGAATTGTGGCTGATTAGCAATCCAATCATTACAGCTTCTGAGTTGCCTGAGCTAGCAACAATATATAGCGACATTTTTTCTTTTAGGCCTGCTCTAGATTGTGTTCGCCCAGAAGACTGCGACGAGTCAGTTCAAAGCATTGTTCAATTGCGACATCTAGCTGCTGTTCAACTTCAGGAAGTAATTCGAATAATCACTAAGACTGGTAACAAACCCGGTGTCGGTCATACAAAACACGTGATGAAATCATTGAACCCTGACTTCAATGAATCTGCAATGGGTTTCAGTCACTGGAATGAGTTTGTGGAATGGGCCGAAGCGCAAAAATACATTGTCCGGGAAGGTGAAATGCCTAGAACAATTCTGGCACTACCAGACAAAATATCTCCTGAGTCAATTAAGAAATCAAAAGAGGTCGATGAGGCTTTCTCGTTCCTGGCGCAGGTGACTGAGGAGCGCCTTAATGAAAAGCCACCATTTACTCTAATGGAGCTCGGAGTTGAGCTCCGAGAACGCGGACTGGACCTTGAAAAAATCGGTTACAGACGGTTTTCAGATTTTGTACTCTCTGCGGAAAAGCGCAATCTGATTCGAATCATTGCTCCAGAAAAAGAGGGTGATTCTCCCGTTGTTCTCCCGGTATATGATGTCGATCGAATACAAGCTTGGTTTGAAAAGAACGTTGAGCGTTTATTTGGTTCATCAGTAAATGTTCCTAAGACTGCATTTCTGAAGAAGATAGGTCAGACACTTCTTGAAACACACACAACTCTTGATGAGCTCGAGAATTTCCTAACAGCGCCACGAGTAAAGGAGGTCTATAATGACATTCTTGCTGTAAGTGAAATCCCATTTCTTCCTCCTTTCCAGCAGTCGTTGGCTCACATTCTGATTGGCAAACGATTAGAGTGCGTCGCCGTTATAGAAAAAGTCAATCAAGAACTCAGTCCTCTTGGTATCAAGCTTCAATGTCCTAAATAACAGAAGGGTTATCAGTGCTTCATACACTGCCAGAGGAAATGTGATGACAATGAATCCATATGAGAAATTAGCTGCTGTGCTTGACAAGATACCAAATGGGTTTCCACCAGCTGCAGATGGGTCTCATCTCAGAGTACTCGAGTGGATTTTCACTCCCGAAGAAGCTGAAGTTGCTAGTCAGCTGAAACTTCGTGGTGAAACTTTAGAAGAGCTAAGCAATCGATTTAATCGTCCAAAAGACGAACTAGAGAAGTTTCTTGATGCGATGCATAAGAAAGGTCAGATTAGCTCTTGGATCTCAAAGAGTGCGGGTGCTAGGAAGTACGGTTTACTGCCCTTTGCGGTTGGAATCTATGAGGAGCAACTTAACAGGATGGATGGAGAGTTTGCACAGCGTCTCGAACAGTACTTTCAACATGAAACTGGATTCAGAAGGGTTGTAGCAACTAAACCAGTCATTTTTCAGGTGATTCCAGTTAATCAAAGTGTGAGCACAGAGTTAGAGATTCACAGTCTTGAGAAAGCTGAGCAAATGATTGAGTCTTCAGTTTCTTGGGGAGTTCGTGAATGTGTCTGTAGGAAGCAGAAGGACTTGATTGGTGAAGGTTGCGACTATCCTAGGTCAGTCTGCCTTGCACTTGCTCCAAACAAGGAGAATGCATACGATGATGACGAGCTCACAAAAGCCATCACTAAAGAGGAATCACTCAGACTTCTCAGAGAATCTGAAGAGGCTGGGCTCATTCATTGCACTTATAATGTGCAATCTGGACGAACTTTCATTTGCAATTGCTGCACTTGCTGCTGTGGTGTTCTCAGAGGTGTCGAGAATCTAGAACACCCTCGTGAGCACATTAAGACTGACTTCATTATGACTGTGAATGCTGACCTATGCACAGCCTGTGAAACATGTGTTGATCGGTGCCAGTTTGACGCCCTTAGTGTTCCTGAGGATGTATGTGTTGTTGACAAGAATAGATGCATTGGATGTGGTGTATGTGCGATGGATTGTCCCGAAGGTGCCCTCAGTCTTGTTCGTGACGAATCTCCCAACAGACTTGAACAACCAACCAATACTCTAGACTGGATGACAAAACGTGCTATCTCTCGAGGCGTCGATCCTTCAGATATATTGTAAATTGATTGTAGCAAATACAAAAAATGACTAGTCTTAAGAAGAACCAACTAGTACATCATTGTGAATCTGCACATGACCTCCAATACTGATCAAGAAAAGAAGGTTGAAGAGAAGAAGGGACGCAGCAAACGGTATATCCCTAACCTTGCAGAGTTCTATTTCAGACCCACATTTGATTGGACAAGAGAAGAAGCTGAAAGTCTGTATACTAGTGCTAAATCTCTCTCTTCAAACCTCGAGTTAAATGTGGTCCGATTCGAAGACTGCGTCAATGGAATGAAGGAGCTCCCTGACAAGTCGGTTGACTTGGTCATTGCAGATCCTCCCTTTGGGATCTCCTTTGATGGTAAGAGTGGTGTGTATAATCGCGATGAGCGTCTGGTCATTGAGGGATATGAGGAAACAGATGAGTCATATCATGAGTTCACTGTAAAATGGTTGGCTGAATTACCAAGAATCATGAAGTCGGAATCATCCGCCTATATCTTCAGCGGCTGGACAAATCTTGATGCCATTCTTCAAGGTGCTAGAGAGGCTGGTCTGGAAACCCTGAATCATCTAATTTGGCACTACCCATTTGGTGTGTATACAAAGAAACGGTTTGTCACCAGTCATTATCACATAGTTCTTCTTGTTAAGACACCAAGCAACTACTTCTTCAACAAAATTGAGAATTATCCTGAGGATGTCTGGTCTGTAAAACGTCAGTACCGCACAGGCCTTGCCAAAAATGCCACGACATTACCTCTTGATGTGGTTTCAAGATGCATCGATTTCTCTTCGAAACCCGGAGATATTGTGTTCGATCCCTTCATGGGAAATGGGACCACAGCAGTAAGCGCTAAAATGAATTTTCGTCATTTCATTGGTTTTGAGATTAATAGAAAACTTCGACCATTACTGGAGAAAGAACTTGCTAAGGCTACACCTGGCGAGTCATACATTCCATATACTGAACGTCTTCCAACAATCGAGAAGCTTGCAGAGATGTACCCCAAGGCATATCGTGAGTATCTCCAGAGGGAAAAGCAGCCGCCTCAGAAGAAAGTGAGAGCCTGATTCAGATGGAGATAGAGGATCTGTATAAACGGCATGGGTCTGAGCGTGACCAGCTTGCAGATGCCACTAGTATTAGCGACGTCTATACAAGAGAGTATGGGACAGAGCTTACACTATGGGAATCTCAACTGCTCCGACAGTTTCAGGAGAAGGTATCAGCTCGTCGATATCGATATCGTGGATTTGTTCGTCATACACGGGACACAACACTTGTCCTTCTGACTCCGAGTCCTTGGTTGATGGATGGAGAATTCATCTTCTTTGAGAAAGACAGGGAGCTACCTCCTGATGGCGCCTATATTGAGGTCGTTGGCTCTAGTGTAGCTGCACCACGCCCTCTCGAAGAGTCTCAAACAATCATTCGCGCAATTGCAGCAGAAACTTGGACTCCACTATCAATTGACTTTATCTCAGAAATCCCACCACCAATGAATCTCAACGAGCTATCCAATCTTCTATTTGAGTATGTAGGAATGGCTGAAGCTAGCAAGAGAGTGTTCACACGTCTTTTCGTTTCAAGTCCTCCCTTTCAGGACAGCATTGGGGGACTCACAATGGGAATTCAGGCTATTGCCTCCCAAACTCAAGTCCGAAGGCTACTTTCATTCATCAGGCAAGTGCTTCCTCCAACAATGAAAGGGCGCCAACACTCATTTAGGCACGTTCAAGGAATCAAAGTTAGGGCGCCTCGTTTCTGGCGATTTGATGTTGGATCATTCTCAATTAACAAGATGCAACAGATATGTGTACAACGTCGAGACCCTGCTGGTTATCAGGAGGTCTCTCTTGGTGCCCTAACAGAAACTGAAACAGCTTTTCTCCCTGATATACCACTAGCAATATCAACTGAAGATTTCTGGATAGAAACCCGAAACCCATCACATCTACGGTTACCAATCTTGAAGTCAGCAATCACTTTTCAAATGCTAACTCCAGAGATTACCAAACGGAGCGTTGATGCGGGGACTGAACATGTACTAACACGTTTGGATGCTCTGCGAGAGAGCTTTGGATTTGAAGAACGAGTACTTGCACGGGGACATTTACTCGATGCAGACGCTCTTGGTCGCCCACTCAGTACTATAAAACTTGCACGCTCCACAGCCCGTGCGTATTGGAAGGAAACAGTCACTGCCAAGGATATAAGATACGCTTGGGACCGAGTACTCGAACCAGCTTTAAAAGAGTTCATTGAGCTCACCGAATTGAAAGAGAGTGCGGAGAAGGACTGGGGTAAAGAGAGTCGAATTGACAAGTTCAATACCAAGGTACTGAAGGCAATAAAGAAACTAGATACTGGAAAACGAGGGTCTCTTGGACCGACTCTGAATGAAATTGCAGAAGAAGCTGGTGTTGAGCGCCATGTAGCTGCAGAAACCCTTGCGCGGATGAAGGACAACAGCATCCTCTATGAACCACGCCCGGGTCACTACAGGTTAGTCTGATAGTCTATGAGAACGATCTGAAGAACTCCTCAGGTTCTTGTCCTTCCTCAATAATTTCAATCTCTTGCACTCCGACACGCTCTGCGTCATATCTTCGTGCTAGGATAGTACCATCAAACTTCTCTCGGGCTGTTGCATCCTTACCACGCCACACAAAAATATCATCCCACGCATCCAGTAGGAAGACATCATCACTCTTCAAGGAGTCCTTACTGAGTTCGACTTCTGCAAAGAAGGTTTCATCCCCTTCGCGATGAACTCGCCAGAGTTTATGCTCATGACTTTCCATGTGGACCTTCTTCAATATGCCTTCAGTATCTTCATCGGTCAGTTGGAAGTCATCAAAGAGTGCTTTGAATTCAGCAGGTTCATTTCCTCCCTCAATTCGGTCAATGTCTGCTTTTCCTTCACGCGCTTGATCACTCATCACTGCTGATGCGGCTGTGAGAAATTTCTCATCAACTTGTGAATTGGGACCAATCCACAAGTACAGCTTTAAACCAGCGTCAACAAGATAGCAGTCGCCAAGCCCGAAGTTTCCCGGGTTTTTCATTTTAACAAGGCGACCTTTCTGAATGTGGTATGTAGTTGGTTCTGGCATGATTTGCCTCTCCTACATGTCCATATTCGTATTCATGTATAAATAAAAGTCCGACATAATCGATTGATGGACTAAGCTAAATATTATTCTATGTAACAAGACTCATGGTCACATTATACCAGAAACTCTGAGACTGACTTTTGCGGAAGAGCAAGAATGAAGTAATATGTGGGACTCCAGTTTCTAAGTCTATGATGCCGTGCCACTCTCGTGCTTCATATGTTTCATTCACGCTATAACCAAAGTAGAAGGAGTCTCCCTGAAATCTTGAGATATAGGATTCGTGCACTGATGATGGTCTATCAATCTGGTTTGGAAAGAAAAAGTCAAGATGTCCCCACCCACCAACAGGAAGAATGCATCGTGAAATGTGTCTATTGATTGTAAAACGGAACTCTGCTGGAATGTCTGTGCCATTTGAAAATCTAGATCTAGTCTTCACAGGTTCTACTATGTTCTCAAGAAAAGTGTCTGCATAGAATATGATTGTTACATTCGGAAGTGAGAGTATCTCAACGCTGATGTAGGTGTTATTCATCTCTATGAATGGTGGAGGACTTACTGAGGAATTTGTTATTGTAATCCCTGTGACTATAACAGCAAAAACGAACTCTTGACCTTCCTCAATTGTCCACAAGAATGTCATTGACTCACGGATATTTTCCGTAACAAATCCGATTGAGAAAGTAACCACAAAGGTGAGAATAACTGCTGTAAGGATTCTCGTGCGATGGTCCATTTTTTCTGCACCACTTTCTACAATCTTTTCAATGCAGGCTTGGTCTTTTGGTCGTTTTGATTAATCGGTTGATGACAATCTTACCTTTAAAAGTGCATGAACACTTGTTCACGATGAACAGATGCCAGAACTTCCAGAGCTTGAAATCATAGCTGAGCAATTGACTCGTCTTCTCAAAGGTCGGACAATAAGGAGAACGGTTGTCCACAACCACATAGTAGTTCACGGTCTCCCTGCCCATGACTTTGAGTTAAAATCGGTAGGAGAAACTTTTGATTCAGCAGTTGCAGATGGAAAATTCTTGATTCTCTCGCTAGCTAATTGTGATATTGTACTGAATCTCATGTTAACAGGAAAACTTAGGGTTATTCCAAGGTTCAAAAAACCTACAAGATATGATATGGTCTCTTTTCAGACAAAAGACTTGACACTCTGGTATTCAGATGCCAAAAAGATGGGACGAATATATCTCGTCGATAGAGGTGATTACTCAACAGTTGCTGAATTTGAGGGGCGAGGACCCTCAGCGCTGGATCCATCTCTAACTCTAGATGTTTTCAGACAACGATTGAAACGTCACAATGGGCAGATCAAGAATGTGTTACGGAATCAAAGATTTGTGAAGGGGATTGGAAACGCCTATGCAGATGAGATTCTATTGTATGCTGGTGTCTTACCATTCAGAAAACGGTCCACTCTGACCAAGGAAGAAATCGAGAAACTCTACAAAGCCATGAGAAGAGTCCTGACTCGAATTCGTGAAATCCTTTCAGAACGGACTCTTGATGAGATTGCTAGCGAGAAGAGGGATTTCCTGATGGTTCACAATAGAGGTGGTGAGATTTGTCCTCTCTGTGGTAGCAGGGTTTCTGAAATAACCGCAAATCGATTCAAGACCAGCTATTGTCAGACCTGCCAGAAGTAATATGAGTGACATTAGCTCTACATCCACCACCCATTGGAGATGAGCTGAGATGGATAAATGGGAAGAGCAATTCCTTCGAGAGATTGTTGAGCTGGATACAAACAGCGATGAGAAGAAGAACTATGCAGTCTGCGCTGAGGTTATCAAAAAGTACTGCCTAGAGGCAGGTCTTGATGTAGAAATTTTTGACTCGATGCACGATGGGATACCTCAACCTAACGTAGTTGCAACAATGGATGTTGGTGCAAAAACCACTGTTCTACTCTGTACGCACTATGATGTCGTACCTGCTGGAGATACAGAAGAATGGAAAAAACCTCCCTTCGAGTTGACGATTGAAAAAGGGAAAGCATATGGTCGTGGTGCTAGCGATAACAAGGGAAACATTGTCGCTGCTGTCTGCTCTGCTAAGGAACTCATTCAGAAGAGAACATCAAAGGTAAACTGGAAAATTCTGATTAGTCCAAATGAGGAAATCGGTGGTGTCTGGGGCATTGATTATCTAATGAATGGTCCTCCCAAGATACGCGGTGACTTTGGAATCGTTGTTGATTCCGGTCCTGAGTATGTTAGTAATGGTGCGAGCGGAGTCATTGCAGGTACTATGACAGTACGAGGGATTCAGGGACATGCTGGATATCCATTCAAATTTGCGAACGCAATCCATCTCTCGATTCCATTGATGCAGGTGATGTTAGACTATGTGGATGTTCGTCGAAAAGTCGAATCTAAACTTCCAGCGCCACCCGGTAGTCCTCATCAGACGCTCTGGGGTCGTTTCTCAATGACCGTCTTCAATGCAGGAAGTAAGACTAATACAATCCCTGGTAAAGCTGACATATCATTTGACTGTCGAACGATTCCCGAAGAAGATGTAGAAGATGTCGTTAAGAACATCGAGGATTTCTTCGCAAGAGCAAAGGAAGAAACTGGTGTTGAGGCAACCCTCACGTTCAAAACCAAACATGCCGGGTGGGGATCTGACCCCCAGAATAAGTATGTTCAGGCATTTCATAATGCGGTCAAGGAGGTTGTCGACCCAGAGATAAAAATTGCAGCAGATTTGGGAGGAAATGATGGCCATTACTTTACCTCTCATGGAATACCCACAGTATGTTATGGAACTCTTAGAGACGATAATAACTACCACGGACTGGATGAATTCATGCATTTGGATGACTATGAAAAAGTCAAGAAGGTCCTCAATCACTTCGCGGAGACGTGCAACTGAGTGGTCGATATACATGATGTCAAAATAGGTGCACCAGGTCCCTTTCTACCCCCTTGGGACAACGCGCTGAAGAATGCAAAGCTCATTGACTCACTAGGATATGATAGTATGGCTTTCCCGGATCATTTTGCAGGATTTGTTCCTGAGAGTATCTGGACACCTGATATCACCCCCTTGGCTCTTTTCCAAAATTCGCCCCACACTTACTATGAACAATCCAGCATCATGAGTGCATGTGCTGCAGTGACTGAGAATGTGCAGCTGATTGCCTCCGTGACAGAGCCTTTGAGGCGTCATCCTATTCTCATAGCACAGACTTTTCTCACCTTGGACCACATAAGCAGAGGAAGAACAGTCCTTGGCATAGGGGCTGGAGAGATTGAGAATATTGAGCCCTATGGTTTGAATTATTCAGGTCAAGTTGGGAAGCTTCGAGAAGCTCTTGAAATCATTCGAATGGTCTGGCAGACACACGAGCCTTTCAGCTATGATGGTCGTTATTGGAAACTCGAAGATGCGGTCATGTCATTGAGACCTGCGGAGGAAGGGAAACCTCCTCCAATCTGGATAGCCGCCCTTGGTCCCAAGATGCTGGAAGTTGCTGCGAAATACGGTGATGGTTGGATTCCAACAGGTCTCACTCCACATGGTTATGGTGAACGATTGAAGGTCATTCTCAACCATCGAAAGAAACTCGATAATCAAGGCGAGTTTACAGCGGCACTATGGAACTGGTGTATTCTAGACGAAGATGAATCAGAGTGCGAAAGGATGATGAATACTCCACTCGCCAAAGCCTATGCTTTACTACTTCCAGGTCCAGAATGGAAAAGACTTGGTTTCTCCCATCCTTTCGGTGATGATTTTCATTCGTTGACTGACTATGTCCCAATGAGATACGATCGAGAAACCACATTGTCAGCTATGAACGAAGTACCTGAGGAAGTTCTTCGAGAATTCTATATGATTGGTAATACGGATTCATTCATCAAACTGCTAGAAGATTATGTGAAACAAGGACTCAATCACTGTATTTTATGGAACAGTACTGGAATGTTCGACTTAGAAAAGACTCGATCTTCGTACAAAATAATGAAAGAGGTCATAGCCTATGTCAAGGGATAGGCTTGTCCTAGTAACACAAAATCAACACAAACTCAAGGAGCTTCGTCCTCTCTTCAAAAAATATGATGTAGATTTTGAAACCACCTCCATCGAGAAACATGAGATTCAGTCCGACAGCATCGAAGAGATTGCTCGAATAGCTGCGAAAACAGCTTTTGATACTCTTCAGCGACCAGTTGCGGTGGATGATACAGGTCTTTTCGTTGATAGTCTCAATGGATTTCCCGGTCCATATGCTGCAATTGTACTCAAATCAATAGGGTATGAGGGAATTCTACAACTTATGAAAGGTAAGAAGGAACGTACATCAAGGTTCATGACAGCTGTGGGATACTGTGATCAAAGGAACTTAGAATCCTTTGTAGGTTCAATGTCTGGAACTATTGCCTACGAACCTGCTGGACAAGAAGGTTTTGGATATGATCCAATCTTCGTACCTAATGGATTTTCGAATACTTATGCTGAATTGTCTCTCAATGAGAAGGTGAGTATTTCTCATAGAACCAGAGCGTTTGAAGAGTTCTTAAAATGGTACACTTCTTCACTTGGCAAGCCTTAAGACGGACGAAACTGTCCTCTATGGTTGAATGATGATGTCAGTGAGCGAAGCAACTCTTAAGGCACTGAAGCAGCTTGGCCTTACGGAATACGAAACCCAAGCATATCTAGTACTTGTTGCTGGAGGACAGATGGGTGCTTCTGATGTTTCCACTAAATCCAAAGTCCCTTATTCAAGAATCTATGATGTGTTAGGGCGATTGGAAGAAAAGCAGTTTATCCAGGTTCGGAAAGGTAGACCTACTACATACATTGCCAAAGCTCCAACAGAGGTCATGCGTCTTATTCGCCTTGATTGGGAGGAGCGACTCAAAGAATCCAGCAAAGTTGTAGTTGAAGAATTACAACCTTTATTCGAAAAGGAAACGAAGGCAACAGCGCGTGATGTTTGGGTTGTTCATGGTCGCGCTTCAATCCTTGCTAAAGCAATGGAGATGCTTGATAATGCCAAAGAAGAAGTTCTTCTCTCCCTTCCTTCTTTCGACCTCTCAGCTGAAGATGTGGACACGGTTGTTGAACGTGTTCTTCATGTCAAAGCCAAGGTACGAATACTGACCTCATCAATTACCGACGTTTTGAAAGAGATTATTCCCAAGAAGTTTGAAGTCAGAACACGAGACCGCGTCTTTGGAGCTGGCCTCGTAGTTGATCACAAAGACACTTTGATTATGCTGGCTGGTGGAAACGAGAGTGATGAATTCCTCGGAATCTATTCTTCCCACGCTATCTTTGCAGCGATGAGTAGTAGTTACTTTGAGTCTCTCTGGAATGATAGTAGACCACTTTGACGGCCTTTTATGCTCTCCTCAATACTTCTTAGCATAGGTATTACTCGCCTTTAGAACAGAGTCTGTGAGGGTTCATTGTGACTCAGCCAGAAATCAACACCCATAGTCAGGACGAAACGACAATGACTGAGGACCAAGGTCCAACTTTTGAAAGTAAACTCTCACCGAGTGCGACAGCGATATTACGGGTCGTTAAGACTTTTGAAGAAGGAGGGCAGCTACAGGTCTTTCAGACTGATGCAGAATTTGAATTGCTACACACAATGGTCACGTCTTATAGAGGAAGTTTACATTCACTCTTAACACGAAGACTAGAAGAAGTAGTTAATCTCGGCGGTGTTTCTATCATCTCTCAAAGAGATGTCATGAGTCTAATTGTTAATCTCTGGGAGGATAATATATCTCGTTTATCACGTACAGAACTTCCTTTTCTTGAAACCGCTATCAAGAATCCTGGAGCACCATTGAATACTCTAGCCAAAAGCGCAGGGTTGAGCTATGCACAGACAAGGAGAGCTCAAAAAAGACTCAGTGAATCAGGTGTTCTAAGAACAGTCGGGATGTTGAATACACATAAACTTGGACTTGAGCGTGTAATCATCATCTTCGAGTCTCCCTCCCTAGTTCTTTCAGGTCCCTATGTGCAGAAGACCCTCATGATTGATGGTTATTCTCCTTTGGTGCTTGTTGTTGCTACAATACCGCATCAAAAGAGATCAGAGCTTCTAGACACAATAAGGTCTTTCCGAGGGAGCACAGGTGGCGCATCTGTTTGGGCACTTTCTGATGGCAGACCTTTCTTCAGTGGCAGATATTTCAATCCTAACAATGGCTGGAATCTTGACCTTCTGCACTTTCGTCTAATGTTACGCAAGGGTGGCGATCCATTGTTACTCGCAGATGTAGCCACTCCCAGTCCACATATGCCTAATCGCTTCACCTACGCTGATGTTAAGATAATTGACGCTCTTGTTGGCGAATACAATAGCACAGGAAATGAGATAGTTAACACAACTGGATTGTCAGCTTCCACCGCATTCAGAAAACGGTCTCAGCTCATCAAGAACCGAGTAGTATTGCCAAGAGCGAGAGTGAACATTCCTCGTCTTAGTGACAGAGTAGTTTGCCTACTCAGTCCTGAATGCTCAGGCGACATCATCACTGCATGGAATCATCTTCCAATCACCTATCAAAGTAGGATTCAAAATATTGAGGATCCTTCAGAAAAGAAGGTTTTACTTGTTTCAGCTTTGCCAGCTGGTTCTGGTCGAGATTTAATAGAGGTACTTGATGATGAAACTTCGAAAATTCATGACTACAGTGCTCATGTAGTAGCAGCTGGAACAGGGCAATCAACCAAAGTCGCTAATATGTATGATCGACAGAATGACAGCTGGAAATGGGATGTTTCGAAGTATTTTGATGCATTAACATATAGTGTGGTGCGAAGCGAAGCTTCTCCTTCTAATATCCCACTTGACTTGGCGTAGAACGTTCACTGATAGAACTTGTCGATACCCTAATCTTGTACGGTGACAATCGATATTTTGACTAACACATGATTGAGATTGTCTTTCTGGGGTCTGGTGGATCAATTCCTACCGAAAAACGAAATCATCCAGCGATAGCTATTCGTTATGAGGGTTGGGTCCTCCTTTTTGACGCTGGTGAAGATGTCCAGAGGCAATTTGAAAAAGCGCAGCTAGGCTTGAACAAGAAGATGGCCATCTTTGTATCCCATGTTCATGCAGATCATGTATTAGGTCTACCTGGCCTTTTGTTGAGATTCTCTCTTCTTGGCAGGATTAAACCATTGAGCATTTACGGTCCTGAAGAGCTAATTGAATATGTCAGAGTAAGCCAGTCTACGATTAACCTTGGGACAACCTTTGAAGCTGTTGTTCATGCAATTGGTCCTGGTGAAATCTTCAGCCAACAAGATTTGTCAGTCAGCGCGTTTGAAGTTGACCATCGAGGATTTGCGCTTGGGTATGAGATAAAATGGGCTCGCTCCACCGGGAAATTTCTACCCTCCAAAGCGGAGAAACTTGGTGTTCCCAAGGGTCCACTTTGGAAATTACTGGCATCTGGTGAATCAATTAAACTTGAAGATGGAACGGATATATCGCCTGCTGATGTGACTGAACCTGGTCCTGAGTCTTTGAAAATAATCTACTCTGGAGATAGTCGACCGTGTGACGAACTCAAGAAAGCAGCAAGGGACGCTAACATCCTAGTTTGCGAGGCAATGTACACATCCGAACATTCTATCCTCGCTGAAGAAAGAGGCCACTCAACTGCGGCTGAGGCTGCGAATCTAGCAAAAGAAGCTGGTGTAAAATTGCTTGTGTTGACTCACTATAGCCCCAGGTACTACGACGGAGAGGAAATTATTGGTGAAGCGCTGCCAAACTTTGCAAACTCGGTGCTGGCACGTGACCTTATGAGGATACAGCTTAGCAAGGATGGCTCAGTGGTTGTAATTCACCCGCCTGTTCAATGAATTATCTTTTGAATCCTAATCTAACTGATTTAAGCGGGTGCTTTGAGAGCATACGTTTACCAATCCGAACCTTCATGTCTGAGAATGTTGCGACACGTGACACGATATCTGTCATATATTTCCTCATCACCAAATCCTCAGTGGCGATTTGAAAAAGAAGTTCTGTGTGCTTATCCGACTTGTGTAGAATTTCCGCAATCCATCGAGAGTCTTTGAGTTCTTTGCCAATCGACCTCTTAAGTTGGTCATCATATTTCGTTATATGCAGAGGTGATTTCATCTCAACTGCCTTGACAGCTACATCTGCCGCAAGTATGCCTGATTGGATTGCATAAGATACTCCCTCTCCAGTTAGCGGAGAAGCCAATCCTGCTGCATCTCCTATTATCATACTCCTTCGTGCAACAGAACGGTTCAGTCTGCCTCCAAGCGGAACTCTATATGACACCCTGTTTGAGGTATCAAGTTTTACTCCTTTCTCTTTTTCAACCAGCAATACGAGTTTCTCCCAACTTTGTTGAAGATTCTCTTGTTTATCCATTCTACAACCTATTCCGATACTAAACCCATCTTTTTTCGGAAAACACCAACCATATCCCCATGATACTAGGTTGAAGTACAACTCAATCGCTGGAAACCCGTCCGCTTCATCGGTAATCATTAGTGACTCGACATCGCTTTGCTCCATTGGAACATCTGCAGAAATACATACTGCAATCTGTTCCGAACTCCACATTGAACGAATGCCAAGTTCTTTGGAGATGATGCCATTGACTCCATCTGCTCCCACTAAAAGATGCGATTTGTATGAATCTCCAACTGCTAGTGCTCTTACTCCTGAGCGGGTCTGTTCTAAGCCTACAATTTCAGTGTCCTGAATTACTTCGACGCCTGCATGCTCAGCCTTTTGAAGAAGTAGATAGTCAAACTTACTTCGGGTTACAAGATACCCTCTGAGGTCTTCATTGGTTAGCTTTACTTTATTTCCAGATGGTGTGTGTATCAAAGCAGCGTGGAAAGACCGTTCAACCACCGGCGAGATGTCCACGTCGAGGTTTCGAATCGTTTGCGGTCCGAGTGCGCCTCCACATGGCTTATCTCTAGGGTGATGTGCCTTTTCGAGAAGCACAACATCTAAACCTGATTCTGCTGCATGGCGTGCGCAGGTTGAGCCTGCTGGACCTCCACCAATGACAGTCAGGTCATACAACTTCAGTCACCCACTCCATTGTTTACTTATCGCAACATGGATAAATCTCCTTTCACGACATCTCTCTGGGTGTACTGTACAGATGTCTGATGAAAACAATAAGGTCTGTCTTATCACAACAGGTGGAACAATCTCCAGCATCTATGACCCAAGTACTCACGCGTTGCGACCAGGTCTCTCTGTTGAAGAATTATTAAACCGATTACCAAAAGGGATGAGCAACATAGAAGTCATCCAAAGAGAGCTTTTCCAACTAGATTCAGCAAACGCACAACCACACCACTGGCAAGAAATTGCGAGTGCTATCAAAGACATTAATGAAGAGATACCCAATCTTCAAGGGATTGTTGTTACTCATGGAACTGATACAATGACCTATTCAGCTGCAGCTGTGAGTTATATGGTCCAAGATTTCGGTAGACCAATCGTGTTTACAGGAGCTCAGATTCCTGCATCTGTACCATGGAGTGATGGACCTAGAAACCTTCTGGATGCCATACGCGTTGCCGCCTTCGGGGACCTTGGTGAAACATGCATAGTGTTCAATGGTGAAATACATCGTGCTACGAGAGCCAAGAAAGTGCGAGTAAATTCATATGACGCCTTTGACTCAATGGATCCCTCCTCAATAGGCATTCTAGCTAGCGACATCATTCTATATGACAACCGGAAAAAGCGTGAACATGGTCTTGTGCCTAGATTTGATACACGTCTAGATGATCGTGTCTTTCTCTTGAAGGTATTTCCAGGATTTCCACCACAAGCCCTCGCTAGGATTGTAGACATGGGTTTCCATGGTATTATCATTGAAGGCTTTGGTTCAGGAAATGTACCTACTGATGAAAACGCTCTGACTGGTGGAATCCTTCAAGCCATTGATCAGGGCTGCTTTGTCGTTGTAAGTTCGCAATGCGCATTTGGGCAAGCGGACTTGTCAATATATGAAGTAGGCAGAGCTGCTCTTCAGGTTGGGGCTCTGAGTGCTTATGATATGACTTCCGAGGCGGCACTTGTGAAGCTTGCTTGGGTGCTAGGTCATACCCACGAACCTGACAGAGTCAAGGAGATGATGAACATCAACTATGTTGGAGAGATGTCATATTCTAAACTCGCTTAATAGATAGAATCTTAACTTTTGACTAAATGTAGGTGTTTTACCCTACTAGCCTTTTTCATCAAGTATATGCCCAGAATGGAACTTACATATTAAATTATGATGGGGCTTGGAGTGATATATCATGAGCGCTAGTAGAATTCCACTATCAACAGAGTGTGTAGTATGCCTGACAAAAACAATAAGCAAAGTAGTTCCTATGTTGACTGATGTTTGGGAACAACAATCAGAATTATACTCAATGGCTTTTCGTGCTCTCTCTGAAGGATTTGCTAACGATTTTGATGTGCCATCCACCATAATACCATTAATGATGGAACTCTATTCTGCCGTAGGAGCTAATGATCCATTCAATCTCATTAAACAGAAGAGCATCGACGCCACAATGAAAGCTTTGCCATTGGTTGAACAAAGTATCAACCGTTTTTCAGACTTTGAGAAATTCAGAACATCATTGTCTGCTGCAATTGCAGGAAATATAATCGATTATGCTCATGCTGGTGATGTTCCAGACTTGGAGAGTCTGGAGTGTGTATTCGATTCGGTTCAGCGCGAGGGATTTGCCATAGACAATAGTAAAGAACTATGGCATCGATTAAAGTCATCAAGCGGAAAAGTTGTGATACTTGGTGATAATGCTGGTGAAACGGTCTTTGACATTCCCCTTATTCGATTGATAAAGGAATTAAAATGGATGGTGGTATTTGTCGTCAAAGGATTACCATCAATAAATGATGCTACTGAGAACGATGTCCTAGGCACAGGGATTGAAAATTTGGCAAAAATCTCCACTACTGGAGCTCGAGCGTATGGCACTCCGAAGAGATTTGTGAGTAAACAATTTCTTGATTTAATAGCAGGCTGTGATCTTATTATCTCTAAGGGGCAAGGTAATCTTGAAACTTTTCCAGAGATACAAAGAGAACTCAAAAAAGAGGCATACTATGTACTGAGAGTTAAATGTTCCAACATTGCTTCAATCCTTGGGTGCAAAAAGAACAATAACGTGGTTCTGCAACAGAAAAGTATGTGAAACCTTCGTGTTTGTATGATGAGGAAAGAGTTGAAGGTCTTTCCTGGACTACAAATACAGACGCTCGCTGAACTTGTGAACATGGGATGAGCTCTTGCTACAACTAAGATTACCCAGACCCAATATCGTCACCCTTAAATCTACACCTACTTTTCTGACCAAGTTGAGCCTGGGTAGCCAAGCGGCGACGGCGGCAGCCTGGAGCTGGCGGTTGTTAAACCACCTGCCGAACGGTTAGCTGCTCTCCCTTTGGGAGGCATGAGTTCAAATCTCATCCCAGGCGCCACCAAAATTCTTGCTGAGAACTATATGACTTTTAATTTAGTATAGGTGGGTATGTCTGGTGATTATAGTTGGTACTTAGACGAAATGGATTACTAATCCCTCTTGGTGGAATTTGCCTTGCTGTTGCACTTTTGATTGATAGGTTTGTGGGTAGTGGAACATTGGTGGACTTCTTCGTAGGCCTTTTCACAGGGCTCGCAATCGCTCTGAACCTTGTAGGGCTCTATAGATTAAGACAGCAGGCTTAAGAAGTGTTTCAGATTACCACGATATCACCATAGTGATAATGCATGTGAAGTATCACTCAATATGGAATACTTGATTCTCGTACACTCTTGTCAATGTCTCAAGCAGTACTGCCTCAGTTCTCATAAACGTTTGCGGTCGACGTGATACGGATTGTAGCCTGGTTTAGCTCAATACTGAAAAAATGGAAATAACTATCTAATATGCAACTTCCAAATCCAGTTGCATGATATCGGTCAATACAAGGAAATCCAATTTACCACTTTTCATCTTTTCCCTTAGACATATTGACCTGCTGAGTTTGTTGTATACTACTATGATGATGGCTGCGGATAGCAACGAACCAAGAGGCAGAGTCAAGGGGAGCGTGGATATCCACCAATTGTTATGAACATTGAAATACAGTATTTCTATGGTTTCGTCAACAGCATACGAACTATGAATTCCCCCCCAGGTGGCGTTAATCGTTAGTCTGCAGTTTCCATTCGCAATATGAAATGTGTTTATGTCTATTCTCCAACAGCTGTTGTTCACAATCTGAGCTTGTAATATAGTATCATGCAGTACCGGATGGTCTGAATCTACCTTTTCCACGAGTTCTCCTGTCACAGAGATAAGATTGCATCGATAACCGTCTCGGAGAACATTTTCCGTCACATTGAAATTAATGTCGCAATAAGCCAACCCAGAAAGTGGTCCCATCGCCAAACCTCCATACTTTTCGTATAGTGCTGTTGTTGATTCCACAAAATCATAACCTGAAATGAGAGGTTCAGGATACGCCCATTGACTAATCTCTCCGGTGAGGCCAAACCTGATTGACGCGGCAAGGAACACACTGAAGAATTCATCAGATGATATTACATCGCTTGCCATTATCCCTGTATGTATGACCACTCCATCTCTGTACTTGTGCATATAAGCGGCTACGGGATATTCCGGGATTTCACTAGCGTTAACGAAATTCCAGTACCCGATAACATCTGTTTCTGTTTGGTTTTGCAGAAGATTCTCTTCATGACCCCTATAGCTCGAGTAAATATTCTCACCCAACGTAGATCTGATAAAATCACTGAGCACATTTGTTGTGTTGACTGTAATACCGTTATAATGGTTACCTGCCCAATATTTCCACAGGTTACTCCCAACCCAATTCATGTTGTCCTCATACCATCTATGACGGACGGATTTCCATGCATGAGTCCCATTGAATTCCCACCTATGTCCCTTGGTCAGGCTCAGGTATCCATTAGAATATGTGACCTCAGCTAGAAAGGTACAAGCATCCATTATAATCAAAGTGCCACCAGATGCAACAAATTGCTTATAATAGAGATACTCCCGCTCCGTAACGTATTCGGTAAAACCGAGTATCACGACATCATATACTCTCTCACCATCATGAAAGAGCCCGCCTTGATCCACGTCTATTTCGTTGATGACCGTTACAGTGTTTCCAAGAACCAGATGGAGCGCACGAGCAGTATCACTCTCAAACCATGCACCAAGTCGCTCGCTCCAACCCCACTCATCAACAACTGTTCTGTTAAGAAGATTCAGGTCTGTTGTGACGTACTCTCCTACAGGAACCGCGCTGTATTTGGAGTAGAATGTATAGAATGCATTTGAGTAGGCAGTCGCAGAAAAAATAGGCTTGACCACAGCTATTCTATTCTCAGTCGAAGCAATGGTAGCTCTACTGAATGTGACCATTTCAGCAGAACCACTTGGGCTATAGGGAACCGCCGATAGACTAAAGGAAGCTATCGATACAATAAGTACTAGGAAGAAAGTAGGCCATCCGAATCTGGAATGTTTTCTGCCCCCTTGCCTCTGAGCAATGGTCATATTACAATTCCACCCTTCTAACTTTGATCTGCTAATCTCACGCGCTCAAATAAGCATACCTAGATGTCACGCGCCACTATGAAACAGATCTAAATGACTGAAACTCATAATAGTTGGGATCAATATAGACAAAACCTAGAATCAAATTACCACGTATCTCATCAAACTTGTACACGCCAAAAACTAACTCCTCGCCATGATTTCTCCATTTCAATTTGCCACACGCTAGGTAGTTGCGGAATATGGCACGGCACTGCTTTCGGATTGTGCTGAACAGGTTCTTGTATCTTCGTCTCTGCGATGATCGAATCCCCCACCGGTCCAGAATGAATCGATTCGTTAAGCTGTTGCTTGAAACCAAGATGGATGCTCCTTTCTTTTGTAGCCTTTGTTGATTCTCTTGAAGCATGCTATACAGACACTCTGGAATGTTGGCTAGAATTGATGTTGTGACTCCCGGTTCTCGATATATCGAGTCTTTCTTTTCCAAGATACCCATCTCTCACCTTAATCAGGTATTCTCTCATTTGAAGACCCCCAAGTTCGTAGGTTTCTCACATGAAAACCGCGGCTTGATGGTAAGTGTTATAAGGCATCTTCAAGACGCGAACACGCCTCAGACCAGTCAGATGAGGTTATAGACCATGTCCGAAGATTATAGACATATTGTCCGAATGTCGGGAAGCGACATTGATGGACAAGAAAACTTACTACAGGGGCTGACTCGCATCAGAGGAGTTGGCATTAGGTTATCCAGATCAATAATTGCGCAGCTTGGAATGGACCCTTCACAGCGACTCGGCTTCCTAACTGACGCTGACATTAAGAAAATTGAGAAGATAATCAAAGATCCTATAGCCTCTAATTTCCCTGACTGGTATGTTAATCGTCCACGAGATAGAATGAGCGGAAGAATGTTGCACCTGACTGGTTCTGACCTTGACTTCGCTCAAAGAAATGACATTGACCGACTCCGTAGAATCAAATCCTGGAGAGGTGTTCGACACTCACTAGGTCTAAGAGTTAGAGGTCAGCATACTAGGACAACCGGGCGCGGTGGAGTGGCTGTAGGAGTTTCAAGGAAGAAATTATAGTTGAGGGAATGAATCATGGGTGATCCGCGTTCACAGAAAAAGAAGTATGTTGCTCCTAAGACGCCTTTTGACAGTGATCGATTCGAACAGGAGCTTCAGATGGTTGGTATTTATGGACTGAGGAATAAGAAGGAGCTTTGGAAACATAGGACAGAGCTCTCAAACTATCGTAGACAGGCTCGAAATTTGCTTGCACTTCCTGTTTCTGAGAGGGCACTACAAGAACGTGAGCTGGTAGACAAACTTGCCCGTCTTGGTATTCTTACTGCTGAACCAACCCTTGATCATGTGCTTGACCTCACCATGGAGAATCTACTTGAGCGCCGTCTGCAGACACTTGTCTTTAGAAAAGGTCTTGCGAGCTCGATGCATCATGCTCGACAGCTTGTGACTCACGGTCATATAGCTCTTGATACAGCAAGAGTCGATACGCCTCAGCGAATTATCGCAGTCGCTGAAGAAAATCGAATCCAATACTCTTCAAAATCAGCTCTTAACGATGCATCTCATCCTGCAAGAATTGCTGCATCTGATGCAGCCACACGTGCATCTGCTGCGCGTCTTGAGGAAGATGAAGATTTCGAACGCCCAAGGAGATCCGATGAAGCAGAGCCTGTAACTGATGATGATATGGAATCAGAAGGAGATGAGCATATTGAGTAAGGATGACAGAGACAAGTGGGGTGTTGCTCACATATTCGCCTCATACAATGACACCATTATCATGATTACTGATATAACTGGTGCTGAAACACTCGCTAGATATTCTGGTGGAATGATGGTGAAGGCAGATAGGAATGAGTCATCTCCTCATGCGGCGATGCAAGCTGCTTTCCAAGCTGCACGCGAGGCCAAAGACAAGGGTATCTATGGTATACATATCCGGGTACGAGCCCCTGGTGGTCATGGTCCCAAGACACCTGGTCCTGGAGCACAGGCTGCTATCCGTGCACTCAGTAGAGCGGGATTACGAATTGGCATCATCGATGAAGTGACACCAATGCCACATGATGGGACAAGAAAGCCCGGTGGTCGTCGAGGTCGAAGAGTATAGTCGGTTCTAAGTCACTTACTATTCTTGGCGTTAGAAATCGTGCCATTTCGTAACTAGACCGTATGGTACACCACTATTCGTTTTGTTAGCTCGTACAAGAGGTCTTGTTAGATGTCTCTGAGCTCTCACGGGTGGTAGATACAGCCCGATACTTAGGTCTCTTTTTCGATATGATTCAGTCCTTTTAATTTCTGTATTTCTATACCCGCATTTTACGCACTTGTATCCCTTTCCAGTTCCTGCGCTTTTCATCCTCTTACCACATTGCGGGCAAACCGGATTTGAAAAATCAAATATTTCTGCTAGTTCATCAACTTCTAAGCCCTCGAGGTTAAGGGTCCAACCATGGGTTCTAGAAGCTGGACGAACACTCGCGTGAATCTTGATCCGATCGCCTATTTTTAACTTCATTACAATATCTCGAAACTCACCTGAAGGTTCATAGGCTGCACAATCAATTCTGTTACTTTCATCCACAATACGAAATATTGAATGTCCTCCTTCAATCATTTTGGGCTCAACATCTACTCTACCACTTACGATTGCCGCCATATATGGTCGTAGATCATTTATTGCAACATGATGTTTCAAGTGTTCTCCTGTCCCTTGATTAGACCTGAATACGACCCATCTGTCAACCTTCTGTTTGCTTTTTACCTGTTGGCCAGCTTTGATGACTGATGCTGCAGTCTCTCCACGGACCCCGAAAAGAACTGGGTCGGGACCATGAGGCTCAATCAATATCCTATTGGTTGATGGGTCTAAATTTGAGAAAAGAAAATCTGTCATTGTTTTGTCCATTGTTAGTACTGAGTTGACATCGACTCCTCTTTCCTGATCACAATCTTTCAAAGCTCGATAGGCTATGTATTCGTAGGTATAATCTCCTTGGAGGTTGTTGGCAACTGCTGAGAGAGCTCCAATGAGTCCTCTTCCATTCCCGCGAGAATAATGAGGAATATTACAGGTTTCCACAACTCTTTGAGCCAATTCAATGGGCACAACGCGCCATAGTGCGAGTCTAGAAAGATGTTGCACCTGTGAAGGCACTTCCTCTTCGAAAAAAACCACTCCTGGATTTGTATTTGGATACTCTTTTTCTACATAATCCTGTACGAGCTCTTGCACTATCGGAATAATAGAATCTACATCCTTAGAGCGCATTAAGAAACGGAGTGCTACTGCACCATTTCCTCTGGTTCTATATGGGATTCCAGGATTAAGGCGAATGAGATTTGGATAATCTGTCCATTCAACGTTCAACTCATTGAGCGTTTCAATGAGTATTGTAGCAAAATGAGTAGTACAGCCACCATCTGGACTATCGATGTCATCCATCCCGATCTGAATCAACTTTTCACTCATTCGTCACTCTTCCGACAGCTGTTACATAATGTTGCCTCATTGATTTTCATTCCATGGTCTTCACATACCAATTTGCCACATTTGTTACAAGCTCTTGATGCTAGGAACTCTCCACAAATACTGCATTTGGCTTCGTGGCAATTGATGCAAGTTCCATCATTGATAACCAAGCAAGACTCACACACTCTCGCATTGCACATTTTGCATAATACGAAGGGTCTTTCCTCTTGACCACATATCTCGCATGAGTCGCCTGGCTTGTAGAACATAATGATTAATCCTCTATCAGATGACATATGGCAACACAGAAATTCTTTGCTCTTTGATAGAAGACTGTTGGTGAGATGTTCTTGGCTCCAATTCCAGAGATTGTAGTCTACCATGCAAATCAGTGTGCCCCCAAGAAATGCACAGGTACTAGACTAGGTCGAATGAACAAGGTCAAGATCGTTAGAAACATGCGATATATTCCACGAGGTTCAGTGGTTCTTAATCCAGTTTCCGAGGTAGCTTTTTCTGCAGCTGATAAAGAAAATGTGTTGAAGTCAGGGCTTGTTGCACTTGACTGCTCTTGGAAACAAGCTGAAACAATATTCGCTGCATCAAGAGCTGGCGCACAACGAGCATTGCCCTATCTCCTTGCAGCCAATCCAATCAATACATACAAGCCAATTAAACTCTCTACTGTTGAAGCGTTAGCGGCTGCTCTATATATACTTGATATGAAAGACCGAGCAGCTGACGTATTATCTGTTTTCAGGTGGGGAAATTCGTTCATTACATTGAATCGTGTGTGGCTTGATGCTTATGCAGAATGCAGCAACAGCAGTGAAGTCGTTGAGGTTCAACAAGAAATTATGAATGAACACAGTCGGGACTATTGAAGAGGTGGGGTTGGCTCTGGTCCAGAGAGTAACCCCAATTCTGTTTACTCAAATCTGTTGCCAGAAATGAGCTTTGCGACATCAAACTAAGCTTCCTACCCTACACCTCGGGTCGATACTTCACTGGTGTATTCTTGGAATTGCTCAACCGGTGATGGGCCGTTTCAACCAGTCCGAATTGATCCTCAACAGATTAAAGCTCTGCATCATTGTCATATCCAATCCGGGGGTGCCGTTTCTGTTCCCAGAGCGAGGTTCTCACCTCCCTGGTAATCCAGGACCGGCATCGACATAGAGTCGGGAGTTTCCTCAGCTCTCACTCCGAAGAGTGAGTACCGTCAGTCGCACTTCTGCTCCAGAGCCATGAATTATTGAACTTATTCGGATAAAAATATGGCTGAACTCAATCCTGTGGTTTCTTTTTCCACATCGAAGGATACCGTCCTCGTTCCATCAGCACCCGTTCAGTGATTGCCATAATTCCAGTTTTTGCCTTCGCTATCCTATCACTTGTGTCAGCACATTTTGCCACAGCAATTGCTTCACCTTTCTGTGTCTTCAAAACGACAAAGTCATCTTTTTTCATCCCACTACTCAGACTTACTATGCCACTTGCAGCAAGATTTGCTCCATGACAGATAGCGTCAACTGCAGAATCGCGAACATTGATGATGGGGAGATGTCCAAGACCAAACTCAATTGGTAGAAGATATTTCCTCAGCTCTGATTCATCGCCTTCTTCCTTCCAAAACATAAACGCATCTTTCAAGTCATATAAGGTGCACAGATGTTCATCTTCTTTGAATGATCCCACACGAGTTCTTCGTAATTCTCGCATATGCCCTCCTACACCTAACGCCTCGCCTATGTCAAAACATAATTTTCTGATATATGTCCCAGCTTGACAACCAACTTTGAACAAAACTAGTCGTCCTTTGATTTCTAGAATCCTATTGTAGTAGATTTCCCGAACTCGAAGTACTCTTTTAACAGAAGATCTTAGAGGCGGCTTTTGGTATAGCTTTCCAACGAACTCGTCTATGACTCTTCTAATATCACTCTCAGCTGCTTTATTATGCAGCTCTAAGACACAAACATACTCTTTTCCTGCAGGTATTAATGCCTGCATCGCCTTTGTTGCATTTCCAATCCCAGTTGGTAAAATTCCAGTGACAGCAGGGTCCAGAGTACCTCCATGTCCAACGCGATCAACCCCAAGTATCTTCCTAACCCAAGTAGCTACTTCATGACTTGTGGGTCCTGAGGGTTTATCCAATGCTACTACGCTATTCTCTAGAAGATATTCAATCGGAAGATTATCAAGCGATTGAAAACCATAATCAGGATTGGTGTTGTCTAAGGCTTTCAGTATTAGTTCACGAGGCGAATCTGCCGGTAATATGCCCGACATCTGACTAACCCTCCTGACCACGACCTCTATTTTCAAATCTCAAATCTAATCTTTGTTCTAAACTTCTCAAGTAGTCCTGCTTCTTCGATTGCTTTCTCAACAGTATTATCATCCGCATCTGGAGCTAGTTGAAGAATAGCTTCCAGAGGTTCAAGATGTCTAGTATTGCAGCTACGTCGTCGCACACCGCTCAGATTTTTGGGACCAGTAATAACTACATAACTGTCATCTTTAACTTCAATTATAACACACAGACTTCCAGCCTCACGGCCCATAGTCTTCACACATACTCTTCCTGTTTCGTAGAGACCCATGATTATTACACCTCGCCTTGTCTTTAGTCAGCATTTGAGTCACCTCACTGCATCATTCATTCAGACTGGGAGAATGTGACGGTGACTCCCTGATGTCAATAAGAGCCTTACGCTTGATACTATTCACCCATCATTTGTCAGACTTGTCAAAGTATTCTTCGATTGCAGTGAAAACTATCTTGACTACATCATCAAGGTCATACTTGTCTGTGTTTATGATAAGGTCGTAAATCGAGTGATCAGACACATCTACTCCATAGTACTCGAGATATCTCGCTTTTTCGCTACCTTCGCGAGTTATCGTTTCTCGTCGAGCATACTCAAACTCTGTGCCATCTCTCTCTGAGATTCTTCGGATTCTATTTTCAACTGATGCAATCAGCAGAATCTTCAGGTCAGCATTATCCCCCGCCATCCATGCAGCCAATTGGCCATCAATGACTGCATTTCCTTTCTTAGCCTCTTCTCTCAGCTTATCATCGATTAATCTATCAATATCTTCATTGCCCTCAGCGACTCTACTGAACTCTTCTAACGTGAGTTCTCGTTCCTTTGCAAGCTGCCGGAATATTACTCCAGCTGACATCCTCCGTAAATTGAATCTCTTGGCAATAGCATCAGCTACAGAGCTCTTACCCGTCCCATGGAGTCCGCCAACTGTGATTACGCGTTTCATTGCGTTACTCTCGAGCTGCTTTAATGATTCCACGACGCAATGCCCTAGAGGAAATGACACCGCCATATGGTCGATTTGGACGCCTCGCGGAGCGGCTTGCCCCTCTTAAATTGTCATGCCGTCCTGATTTTGACAGCTGCAACTGTGAACCTGTTACGGCACAGGTTCCTCCTGCTCTATAGAACTTCTTTCTATGAACAAATCTCCTTCCGCCTGGTGTCTTGACCATGCGGTTTGATTTTCCCTTAGTAAGTTCACCGGGTCGTGGCATATTGTGACACCCTTGTATCTCTTTTGAGACCCCCCTTATCTGTCCTTTTAAGCAAAGCGGTACTACCAGAGCTTCAGGGCTAGTCTAACATAAAATCTGGCGGAAATCGAGTGAAATAGACAATGACAATAGCAAGGATAATTCCACCTAAGATTAACCCCCGACCCGTTGTCTTTCCAACCTTGACTCCTACAAACAACATTATTGCTCCAATAAGAACAACAAGAAATGAGGATGCAGTTCCTATGAATAATAGAAACTCCCAAATCTCTCTAAAATAACCTCCAATTAGTTTCGCGAATTCTTCCAAAGGACTCAGCAAGAAGTCGAAGATCATGGTTTTCCATACAATTATCCATAGCTTCCATAATATACAGTCAATACTAAATGATGCTAATTCTGGCTACTTTTTTTGAAAACTCACTATCATCTTTTTGAATGGAAGGGCGCTCCTTGCCTTTCCGAACAGTTTCTATGTAGTGAGAACTTGTGTTCCCATGATTCGTTGAAGAATGCTTGACAATCCTAATCCAATAAGGAAATAGAAACCATAGAAACTCAGACCAAAACCTGCCGCAGTTGGTTGTCCGACCAATCCCACAAGGAATGGCAGAACTTTTTGGATGTTGAAGGGAAGGACAACTACAATATCATCAATTCCGCCAGTGCTATAGAATCCTCTAAGAATCCCGAATAGAATAAAGAACGGAACCAAGAAGATCAAAGAAGGTTTGCATCTCGTGCTCATCTGTTCTCGTTGAATTCGATCAATGTAGGCTTTTCTTCTCTTCACCTTCTTCAGAAGCTTTTCATTTTGGGTCTTGTTCGCTTTTTGTTCCATTTCACGGAACTGCTTGATTTCTAGCTGGTATCGATTTAGCCTACGCATATCCGTGAAACGCTTCATTGCTAAATTACTAAGAGTAGAGATGGACAAGGAAATGAACAGGATAAATATTCCTGCCATTGGGGGTTCACGAAAGACTGCGAATGTTGCTGCAAACCAAGCCATGAAATTTCCAATAATGTCCTGCATGTCTTTTTACTCCATTAAGGTGTCTGCAAGTTCTGAAGCTGCTTCTTCAACAAGACCTTCACGGTTCTTGATTATTCTGACGGTTGCTCCTGTGATCGTGCCTACTGCTACTGCAGCAGCTCTGCACATCTCTTGGTGAATCTGAATATCGATAACCGCCTGAGCGTCTCGTGTTCTAGTTTCATCTCCAACTCTGCGGCTTGCAATTTTCTCTGAGTCGGCCTCAACAAGAACTACAGTCTTTGGTTTGATAGCACTCGCTACCCATTCTGGAAGACCTATCAAGAACCCATTGTTAGTTTGGATAAGAGTATGAGTATCTACAATGACTTTAGCTGTTTTTGCCTTCTTGGCAATAGCAACTCCAGCTTTCCTTTGATTCTCTCTTTGAATTGAAGTGGGTAATTTCCGCATCTCATCACGGGTCTTTACTTGTCCCGCCTTTGTAGCGATCTCGAACATTTCTGTTCCTAAGTTTAAAACAAGAACTTCCTCGCCATGTTTCTCTTTGACCTGATCAACTGCTGCATTGATAACAGTTGTTTTCCCAACTCCTGGGATTCCAGTCACAATAACAACATTCCGCGACTCAGTCAAGGTTGTTTCACCGTGTTCTGAAGATAGGCGCTGCGTTGGATGAACCAGTTATAATTCCTTCTGTACATCTGAGTTTTTTGGATTTCCTAGGAAAGTAAACGTTTCAATGTCCTACAAACAACTAGATTCACCCAAAGGTTCTGGCTTCTGTCGCCGCCTCCTCGCACAAGCTTCAGGTTCCAGAGACCATGGGATTTTTGCTTCTCGATGAACCAATCCACTCCCTCTTGTATCTGTGGATGCTCCACTGACAGACCCAACTTTGATAGAGTATCGAGAGCGGAAAGAAGGTCTGTAAACCAAAAGGGGAATGAGAACCGGGTCCAATACTCTGGAGCTTTTCTATCTGAGTAACTATCAGCCTTGAAGATGCTTGAAGCTAGTAGTTCGGCTGCTTTCCTCACATACAGCTGTTCTTTATATTTGGGATGAGCTGCGAAGGCACGAAGAACAACGCCAGTCACCATGTGTGAATACGGCTTATTCTTAATTGGCGGAACTGGTTCTGAATGGACCATACACTCTTTGATACTAAGATTAAAAGACCTAAACGGGATAGCCCATGCTCCATCATCCTGACGGATTGACAGCAACCACTCAAGTCCCAATTTTATACGACTGTCCTTATGATATCCCGCTTTGATTAGCAGCTCCATGAACGCTGCTGAATAGTTTGGTGTGTATTGGTTCCAGTATACTCCCCGAAAATCTCCTTCTTCAGTCTGGCACTCAAACATGAATTCTGCCGCGCGCTCGATAGCTGGATGCGCTCTGTCTAAAAGATACTTCTCAACCAGTATGGCGAGGTTTCTGAAGGTTTCCACTTGATCATACCCCTTGCTTGACCTGATGTCTAATTTTGGATTTGGGTACCGCCAAGAACCATTTGCTTGTTGTTTACTGAGTAGTCTTTTAGCTTCCTTCAATTCCCATAGATGCTTTGCTGAACCTAGATTTTCATCAAAGAGATCACAAGAGACTTGGAATCTTATTGCTTCGTTTGATGCTGATCCTAGCAAGGGAATTGGGTCATATGTGAGCTTACTCCTCCAATTGTCCATGATTGTTCTCTCCTTACTAACTCTCAGTTTTCTTTTCTCTAATAGAACTATGACTCCCATCTTAAATTATGTTAGAAAAATATGCTGAGTGGAATAGAATACGAAGGGAGTTGTTGGCTCCCTTCTATTTCTGCCTAAATTATTCCCAGGAGTCCAGCTACACCCTCGCCGCCCATTCCTGCGAGTTGTTCTTTTGCAATTTGTTCATAGTACTGTTTAATGATTGAAACCATAAGCAAAATTCCGGTTCCACTTGCAAGCGCTCCCATGATGTCTGCGGCTGCAGCAAGTATTCCTATCAGGAAACCTCCTAGCCCAGCTACTATTGGAATATAACGTTCAAGCAGTCTTTCAAGCACTTTCTCACTGGTTCGAAATCCTGGAATGATGTACCCTGAGTTGAGCAATTGCCGTGACACGTCTCTCGGTGCAATACCTGAGATGTCCACCCAGATTTTACTGAAACCCCAACAGAGTATAATCATTAATGCTGCGTAAATGAAGATATGCAACCATCCTTCCATGCCTTCTTCAATAAGACGGAATATCCCCTGAGGCGGCGTGATATATTTCGCCAGTCCTTGTGTAGCAATCATTCGTCCGCTCTGTGGATCGCGTTCAAAAACACCTATCCAGCTCAAGAAGGGATTATCTCCTTCAGGGTTGAATGCTCCAGAAATTATCTGACCAAAGAACAGGATGTTGGCATAAAGGGCTTGGGCTAAAATAACAGGGATATTTGAGGTGTAGAGTAGTTTGATTGGATATCTCGCTTTCATTCCTCGATACTTGGCATACTGAAGTGGAATCTCCACTCTGACTGACTCCATCCATATCACTGCAAAGAAGATAACGAATGTGACAGACAGCGACAGTATACTGGGGTCGTACCCATTCCTTACCAAGAACCAGCCCCATTCTACAGGAGGTCCCTGTGTAGTGCCGATTCCAGCATATCTGAGGAGGTTGCTGAATAGAGCAGCGATGATTCCTTTTGGTAGTTTCGTTTCACCACCGGGGTAACCATCTGGCGCTGCAGCTTCAGCATCAATGAAGTTCAATGAGTTGAATAGCACTTGACCTGCAACATTGGTCATGATGAAGAGTGACACACCAGAACCAAGACCCCAGCCTTTCTGTACCAGCTCATCCATCAGGATTACGATGAGTCCTGCCATGAACAATTGTAGGAACACCAATACTGCTTCGTTGGGCTGTAGCTCACCATAAGCTTGTCCCATGATGTAAGCAATCGCCTGGAAGGCAGTCATGATCATAGCGATGGCTTTCTGTCCTCCAGTGAATAGTGCTCTGTCCTCTGGGTCTCCGAAATCTACATTGATGATCTTTGAACCTGAAAGTAGTTGCATGACCAGTCCTGCAGTGACAATAGGTCCGATACCAAGCTCCATCAAGGTACCACGCGTACTAGCAAGAATAACTCGCATCGCCCAGAGATAGTCTGTTCCCACTCCCTTGTCAACACCATAAAGTGGCATGTGCGACATGATCAGGAATATTATGAGTATAATCGCAGTCCAAACGAACTTCTCACGAAACGAAACCTCTCTGTCAGGCGTTTTGACTTCAGGCATTATCCGTACAAGGGGGGATAATGCTTTGAGGAACCTACTGGTCATTCACATTTGTCTCCTGCAGAGGTGTTTTGGGGTCCAATTGGAGTGTCCCTTTAAAGCTTTCCAGACAGATTATTCCGCTGGAAGATCAATGGTACCTCCAACACCCGCGATTTTTTCCCGAGCCCTGGAAGTGATTGCTTTGACACCTACTAGATTCAGTTTTCTTGTCACTTTTCCAGAGCCCAAAATTCTATCAATACCAAGTTTTGACACATCAATATTGTACTTCTTTCCAGTCATTGATGCGACACCTTGTTCAACGAGTCTGTCTGCAGCCTCATCAATATCCCCGATGTTAACTGCTACAAGGTTATCAACGACTTTTTGAGGTCGCTTAAAGCCCCACTTTCCGAAGTATCTTGGATTTTCTTGCATGACCTTGATGTAGTGATGTTTCTCGGAGCCTGCCATACCCTTGCCCCCACGTTGACCTGCTGCTCTATGACCTTTTGTCCGTCCATATCCAGCAGATCGGACGCCTCTCATCTTGTTGATCCTTTTCGACTTTCTTTTCTGCATCTTCTATCTTCCTTCTATTCCTTCTTGAGGCGCACTTCTAATACACCATTTCTAATTGCTGATTTTGCCTCTTCTTTCTTGACTTTCGTTGGAAGCTCGATTACCTTGTGATATGGTCTCTGAGAATTATCTGCATGTATTGTAAGGGCGGTTCCCTTGATTCTTACTTTGATCTCATCTTTCTCAACGCCAGGCACTTCAGCGACTACAATTATCTCATCGTTCTCCTCGACAACATCCACAAGCGGCTCTAGACTCGAAGCTGACTCAGCTCCTTCATCTATTGGAGGATTACCAAAACGCTGAATTATTGGCTTTCCATCGGGACCAACTTTCATTGAGAACCCGAATACAAATGGGTTTGTCCCTTCTGAGTTTCTGAGCATCTCTTCAAATGCCTCACTATCGAACAAAGTCCCTTGATTCATATCATTCATCATTCGGTCCATCATCTCTTCGATTTGACGGAATAGCTCCTCTGGTAGGAAATCGCCTAACCAACGCCTGAGTTTCCTTCGAGTCTCATCATCTCTATCGTCCCACGACATTTGTATCACCTCATATCATACGTAGCGCAAGACCGTTAATGTCTTCCCCACGGTATCCTGTTATACCTCCCATTCCAATACCAAGTTTCTTCTTTCCCTTGTATCCACCTGTGGGCGGAGTCAACCTGAATACCGGCTTTAGTCCATCTACGTCCCTTACATCTGCTTCACCAGACGTAATTGCTTTGGCTAGAGCTTTGACACTACTATACTTCGAATTCTTTTTCACATAACTGTCAGTTAATCTTTCATTTCCAGGCACTCTACCTCTCTTTGAAAGAAGCTTCTCGATGACCTCTCCAGTGGGCTCTCCCCAAATGATGTAATCCTTTGCTTTTGTGATCATGCCTTGAAGACTTGGAGAAACCTTCAGTAGCCTCGCTTGATGTAGTCTTCCAAGTAGGAGTTTATCTAGTGTGTCCTCAATCTCAGGTCTCACTCTGACTCCTCCTCTCACACGAATTGCCAGCATAATCTTGTCCGTTTCACTCATATCTCAGCCACTCCTGTTGTACCCCACTCCTGAGGTGGAAGCATTCTGTAGGTCTGTATCAAAGCATCAACAAAGGCTTTTGCGAAGTTAGATGAGGTCCTGGACCGTCCCTTTGTAATTGACCAGACATCATTAAGTCCAGCAATTCTGAGGACTATCTTTCCAACATCAGCTGTGACAAGGCCTGTCCCTTTTGGTGCAGGTCTGAGAGTTACTGATACTGAACCTGAAGCTCCATTCACTTGGAACGGGATGCTATGAGGGTCATGGCACCTACATTCCCATGAACCACACCCTCTTCGGAACATTGTGATATTCAATTTGGCTCTTGATTCAGCGGCTCGCACAGCTGGAACAAACTCTGGTGCTTTACCCACACCAATCCCAAGGACTCCTTCACCATTCCCAACTATTACCGTGATTCTAAAGCTCTTCTGCTGACCACTGTCTGACTGTCTTTGTACAAGAGTTACATCTACCACTTCTTGACGAAGATCTGGAAACAATGCATCAACAATCTCAGGCTCTCTAATCCGATAGTTGTTTTGCATAATCTCTTCTATAGAGTTGATATGCCCCTCTTTCACAAGCCTACCAAGTTTTGTCTTGGGGATCCATTCATCTAATGGATTGATTTCAGCACGTGGTTGTCTTCTTTTTCTTTGTTTACTCATCACATATCATCCCCTATGTACTAGCCTTCTTACCTTTCTTGCCTTTTCCTCTAGCGATAAGCTTCTTTGGCTTCGGTTTTCGAGGTATGGCTCGAGGAGGTTTGGCTTCGGACTTCTCTCTCTTAGGCTTCTTTGCCTTTGGTTTCTCAGCAGCTGCCTTCTTTGCAGGTGCTTTCGCCTTCTTTTTCTTCAGTTGTGCAGCTGGAATATCTTCGAGAGCTTTCTTGACTGTTGCCACTTTCTTGGGAATAGTCGTTACATTCGTCTTCTTCTTTCCCAAATCACTGAACATTGATGATTTATCACCAAAATGCTCGTAAGCTGACACGATGTGTTCACCAGTGATTCTTGCTTCCTCAGGTAGAACCTCAGAATTATGAGGCACATCAAGACCAGCATCAAGTGCTCCTTTTAGTGCTGCATATATCCTGGAACCTTTGACTGGTGGATTCAGACCCACATCTAATACAGCTTCTTTCACACCTTGGCTCTTAGCTCGTAGACCTGCTAAGAACCCAGTCAGATAAGCTGCTGGGACATTACCTGTGCCAGCAGTCCATCCATGTTTTCCAAGCTCTGTTGAGACCGCAGAAGCCACCGTTGAATCACCGACGACGGAGGCATTGACAATCTGAACTATTGTGTTGGTATTGGTCTTTCTTACGACCAGTCTTGGGTTTCTGGAGAGTAACAACCTTCTACGACGATAGTAGTTGGTTTTTCCTTCTCTTCTTCGTCGAAACTTTACTCTATATGTTGGACCCTGAGCCATTATTTGGACAGCCTCCGTTCTGAAATGTAAGTTCTAAGATGAGCAGTGTTTCGGAATGCGTTACCTTTTGCCTTAAGATACAGTTCTCTATAGACTCTTGGTGAAATCTTACCCTCACTCCGAAGTTTTCGAAGTTCCTTCCGCATAGGACGAATCTTCATCATCCATCGATCTTTACCACTCAACTTAGATGTTGACTTTCCTTTCTTAGTTCCTGAACCTACTCTCTGACCTTTCCGTTTCTGACGAAGATTATGTCGCGCACGACCCCTACTAACACCACGAATTGGTTTCTTCTGAATGGCACCTTCATCAACTAGACGTCTAATATCATCCCTAGTTATTGCTAGGCTAATCTCATCTTCGAACTGAGGGTCCATCCAGACGCGTGTTTCGCCACACTTCATAACATCTGCGGCTAGTCTTTTTTGAGTGCTAAGTTTCATTACTAATCCACCTCCAATTCAAGGTCTGTGAAGAGATCTTCCTCTTCAACTTCTTCTCCTCGTCCAGGATTGAGAACTCTCAGGAGTTTTGCATCTGCTGCAGTAATGATTTCTTGACGTTTCCTGAATCCTACCGTAGAGGCAATTCGAATTGCATGCACTTCTGGGTCTAATTCTTCTAAGTCGGATGGCTTATGGACCCTCACCTCAATATAGAGAGATGGATGGAGGTCTCTCACAGCTTTTGGTGTTCGATAACCTGTAGAAACCATCGCCACGCGTCCTTTCCGATTTTGGCGTGTTGCACTATCAATTCCTTTGGGCCTTCGCCAAGAGCTTCTTACTCTAGTCCATCTATGAGCAAGCTCATGATCGAAACTAGGTTTGCGTTTCTTTTTCTCCCTAGCAATCTTTAGTATACGCTGGTCAGTGTTCTGTACTCTGAGAGGTGCCTCGTACTTTGGTTTCTTTTTGGGAGCGGCTTTCTTTTTCTTCGGTTTTTCCTCTTTAGCTTCCTTTGGTTTTTCTTTCTTAGGAGTAACTTTCTTTTCTGACTTTGGTTCAGCCTTCTTTGTTGGCTTTTTCTCTTTAACTGCCTTCTTCTTGGGAGCAGCATCTGGAAGCATCGCCTGTGCAGCTTCTATTATTTTTGCAGCGCTGTTTTCACTTAAACCATCTACTTTTTCGGCGAGTTTGTTAGCCTTTGCACGGGACATGCTCAACACCGTTTTGATACCCGCCTCTTTGAGCTTCTCCTCTAGTTTTGGTCCCACTCCTGGCAGGTCTTTCAGTTCTGGCTTCTTTGACATATCATTGGCTCTCCTAAACTATTGATTTTGTTACCTCGCCTTTCCTCTTCCTGATTACATAGATTCCATCTAGGAAGACTCTTCGATCTTTGTCACGGATTTTGCATGCTTGCTGAATGTTGGCTGCACTCTGTGACACATGGTCAATATTGACCCCACTAATGAAGACTTCATCCTCTGTAGTCCTTACCTCAACATCCCCGACGAGACGCGCTTTTCTTACACCTCGCTCCCCGATGAAGTTCTTGATAACTACCATATTGTCCTTTATTTCCACAGTGATTGGAAAGTGACTGTATACGATTTTCATTTCGTATTCATAGCCATGTTGGACACCTAGAAGCATATTACGGACATGTGCTATCACTGTTCCAACCAGAGCTCTGGATCTTTTCCTATTGATATGTGTAGAAACGACTAACTCATTACCTTCAGTTTGAATCTTAGTTTGAGGCTCTGGAAAGGATCGTTCCAACGAGCCTTTTGGACCGCTGATTTTGATAGTCTTATCTTCCAAGGAAATCTGGCAATCACTAGGTATCTCAATCCGTTGCTCATAGACCGCATTTTCAGACATCATTAGACCTCCTTAATACACATATGCTAGTAGTCTTCCTCCAATCCCGCGTGTCTTGGCATCCTCGTGCGTCATAACACCCTCTGGGGTCGTGACGATTAGAATACCATAATTGTAGGCTGGAAGAAACCTTTTTTCGAATTTCTCGAAACCATCCCGACGAACAGGGAATCTCGGCTTGATTACACCACACTTGTTTGTACGGCCCATGAGTTGTATGCGAAACCTTCCTGCTTTTCCATCATCTATCCGTTCAAACTCTCCGATGTACCCCTTTGCTTGCATGACTTGCAATACTTTCTCTATCAAGCGTGATGCGGGAGCAATTACCACTTCAGGTTTGCCAACGATCTCGCTGTTGTAGATGTTAGACATTGCATCAGCCAATGGGTCTAGTAGTGTCATTTTTTTGTTAAGCCTCCTTACTCGTACTTGCGGAAACCAAGTTTTTCCGCAGTTTCTCTGAAGCAGCGTCGACACATGTTCAGACTATATGATCTAATTATAGCCTGGTGAGTTCCACAGCGGACGCATACTCTGCTGCCTTTGCCCATTTTCTTGCGCTGTTTGGTCCGTTCTTTCTTCGTACTCATCGTTTATCACCTCAGAACAGATATGTCCGCTCACGCTCCTTTTCGAGTATCTCGATTCCAAACTTGTTCTTGACGAAGACCATGCTCTCTTCTGGAGTCAGGCGATGCCTGTATGGAACCTTCGTCTTTCTTCTTCTTCTGCGCTTCACTCTGAAGCCAGGTCGTTCAATACATACCGTGATGTTCATACCCTGAATTCCAAGTTGCGGGTCATACTTCA
>JAEORO010000218.1 GCA_016840855.1 Candidatus Thorarchaeota archaeon
ATTCGTCAATTGCTTTTGCCATTGCTTCATAGCGTTTCTTATACAGTGGTATCGCAACACGCATTGCTTCATCAATGTAGTTCTTGTAGTATTCATCGAGAATGCGTTGTACTAATGTGGTAGTACATAAGTCGAGGTAACCCTTGTCCTTGAGAACCTGCTCTTTAACTTCCGCTGGAAGAACTGAGTAACCAACTCGTAGTACAGCAGCCTCCTTGCTACTAGTTCCAAGGTATGCTACTCGGGTATTGTCTTTGTCAAGCGTTTTGATAGGTTTGGGATTCTTCTTAAACTGAATCTCTGCATACGCTGCGTCTTCAATAAGGAGAATCTCATTGGCTTCTGCAATATCAAAGAGAGCTTGGCGTCGTTTCATAGGAAGTGTTGTACCTTTCGGATTATCTGAGTCAGGGACCACATAGATGATGTCTGGACATTTACCAAACTTCTTCTTTGAAACTTCTACTGCTTTTTCAACATCTTCTGGGATGATGCCATCAAGGTCAGTTGGGATTGTGATGACACGTCCTCCGAGCTTCTCTGCTGGAGCTAGGAACCCAAGGTATGCTGGAGATGGCGTAATTATTACGTCACCAGGATCTATCATTGTGTCAAGAATAGCATAGATTGCTTGCTGTGACCCGTTTGTTATCGAAACTCTATCCCATTCAGTTTCGCAATCAAGTGGAATTCCCCTGACATCACATAGCCTCTTTGCTAGTGTCTTCAGGAACCAAGACTCGCCACCAGTTGGACCGTAGTTGAAATCATCAAGAGCTAGTTTGGGATTCTCCTTGTACTTGACGCTAAGATCTGCCATAATGTCAGCGAAGATATCAGTTGGCATGATGCCAGGTTTTCCACCTGCATAATAGTACTTGACCTTATACTTGAGTAAAGCCCTTATCTGAGATTCTTCAATAAAATTAGTCCAAGTAGCAAAGCCATAGCCATTACCTATTGTGTTTGCCATTTTGTTCCCGCTCCAGAGGATTTGCTGCTCATCCTCGGATTACGAAGCATGGACACTTCTGTACATGAACTTCGTAAATTATCCTTTATTCTTTTCCACCGAGGTATCCGTTTTATTGCGCCCTTCCGAGCTGTGATGTACAAAAATGCACATCCATAGTGTGCATTTGCACGAACAGTCGATCACCGTATTTCTGCTGCAAATGCAGCAGCAGTAGCTCTAGGATCGTCAGCTTCGATAATCGAACGAACAACAATTACAAAGTCTGCACCAGCATCGATAGCTGTTCTAGCTTCTCCACCCTGAGCACCAACACCCGGACTCAGGATTGGAATCTCGGGACCTAAAATCTCTCGAACTTCTGTGATTATCTCAGGATATGTAGCTCCGACGATGACTCCATCAGTGTCCCATTTCCTAGCGACCCGAGCAAAATAGTGGTAAAATGGCTCAGGTTTCTTCTTTCCATCAGGTGAAACATAGAGTCCATATCCCTCTTTTGCACCAGGATGAGACATGTAGCATAATGTGATGATTCCTCGTTTTCTGTTTGCAGCCATCTCAAACACTCCATCGAGACCACCCTCCATTCCAACAAGTGGATTCACGATAAGTGCATCAAAACCCGCATCAAAATAGTATTTTGCGATGACCTTGTTTGTGTTGCCAATATCATTCAGCTTGATATCAGCGATGGCAGTTATTCCAGCATCATGAATAGCGTCAATGATTCGTGGGATACCGTCAAAAAGACCAACAGGCAGAATCAGATGACGATTTAGCTTAAATGCAACAGCATACTCGGCCGTCTGTGATATTATTCCAAGAGCTTCCCTCTCCAATCGTTCCTTCTCAGCTTTTATAGCAGGTTCATCTTTTCCAACCATATCTGCAGTCAAATCCAGCCCAATGATGAGTTTGCTTTTCCTAACAAAACTAGATGCACTAAGTTTCCTCTTATACACGCGACCCACACCTATTCAGTTGAAAATCCATTGGTTCTAATGGAGCGTGTAGATTCTCTATACGCTTCCAAATAAATCCCTCTTATATCTCGTGTACACTTATATCGGAATCGAGAAAACGATTAGATGGAGAAGTCGCGTTGAGTCCAGACTGGTTAGCCACCCGGGTCGCAGTCCTCTTGCTTGCAGTGATTGGACCGATCTATTTCTTCCTACTAATGTTCTTCATCCCACAGATGACACCATTTGGAGATACACTGCTCGATTGGCTCTTTCACTTCATTGCAGTCCCAATTGTCTTCTCAACACCATGGCTTGGACTCATCTACTACCAACGCTACAGATTGGCTAACACTGTGTATATAATGGATGATACCATATCAAGTGTTCCACTCAGATGGCGGGTGTTCTATGGAATCAATGCTGCCTTCGTGTTGATGCTTTTTGTGCTTCCAATGACAACGCCTCCCTTAGCGATCATACTTGGACTCTATGTTGCAGGAACTGTGTTTTACAGAATTGGTATCGGAAAGTTTGGAGGAGGAAAACCTGGAGCCGTGCTTGCTGTGCTTGGAGCTCTTGCGCTTTGTATTCTCCCCACTTTTGTCATGCTTGAGTTCCTTCCAAGCTACATCGTCGTGTGGGAGTATATCCTAGCAACATGGGAAACATTCTGGCTCCAAGTCGTGTATGGCTTCGCACAGTGTTTGGTGAATGCACTCAGTTTTGGAGCCCCCATTTATTTCATCTATTTCGGTGCTCAAGAATATGACAAAGGACTCTATGGTGAGGTCTACACGAAGACTCCTTCTGGAGGAATACGTCTTCTGGAGTTCATCCTCTTCATAGCTTTTCTAATCCTGTATCTCCCTCCAATCCCTACACCAATAGGAACAATTCCCTTCCTGAATCAATCAATCCTTTTCACAAGCATCATAAATTGGATTTCTTTGGGAATCGTTGGGATCATGTACATCGTGAAATTTGCGTTGAAGGTGAAGAACGACACGACAATAGGTGGCGTTTCAAACCTCTTTGTGATAGGTCTCTTCTTGGTGGTTGAACTTTTCTTCAAGACAAACCTGCTACTCATCACTGCAATCATCTGGCTTGCGTTCTTGGTCTATGCAGGACTCACAGCTGTGAGTTACCTTAGAGCATCGTCTCGCGAGATTTATTGATCCTAGACAGGAGTCGCGATTTCCACTTCTCTGTCCTTCACCACAAAAGCAACATGACAATTAGGACAGACTATCACCATCTCACCAGCAGCGAGATCCTGTTTACTAGCTATGCGGAGGGTCTTCCATTGAGCTCCACTGCTCAGTTTGATTATATCGCACAACTTTTTCACTACAAGTATGTGCTGATTAATATTGAAAAAGACCTACATTTTTGAAGTGTCGGATACTCATAGGCGAAGAAGTAATGAGATGGACTTTGAGAGTTAGAAACTGCTAAACAAGTATAGTGACAACAGGGCAGTCAACATTTCGAATCACGTTCTCTGTGACGCTTTTGGAAAATAGCCCAAGAATTCCCTTTTTCCTTCGACGCTTCATCATGAATATCATGGAATACTTGGAGGTGCTTGCTTCTTCAGCTATTGCAGAAGAAACATCGCGAGCAGTGACGAGTTTTATTTCAGCAGTATATCCTTGTTTGTTCAGCCAATCCTGTAATGGTTGGACTTTCTTCTCTGCTTCTCTAAAGACCTCATCCATACCCCCAGATTCCAAGGGAGTTGAAACCGGGGCTTCAATTACATGAAGCAGTGTGATGTGATTTGTTTGAAATTTCAAGAGTGGTAGCATCGCTGCGACCATATCTGAATACTCAATCTGGCCAGATACAGGCATTAGGACAGCATCATCAATAGTACCCATATATCACCCTCCAAATCTAATCTAAGCTCTCACCATCTTTTTTATGAACATACATAATGACGCTTGATACTGTTGTCTTCACGCCATCAATTTTCAAGATCTTGTTCTTCAACATGTTTCTGAAGACTATTACATCATCTGCTTCGACGATTGCTACTATGTCGGACTCTCCAGTCACTTCATAGACATCAGCAACCTCAGGCAACTCTGCGAGCGCTCTTGAAACATCATCGAGGTCTCGCGATTCTATTGTTACATTGAGAATGACACGTATCTTCGACATTATCTGCGTACCACCATCAGTTTACCAGGAGCTACAGTAGAAACAAAGGATATCATATCCTCGAAACCATTTCTCTTCCCTTTCTTAAGGGCCTTTCCACGTAGCAACACGATGAAATCGTATTTTTCGGATGTAGCAGTTTCTGCTACGATTCTTTTTAACGAGCCCAATTGAACATTGGATTCTGTTTCGAATCCTGATGACTCAAGGCTTGAAGCAATCTCCTTCAGATCTGATTCAAGAAGGTTCCGATACTCAGCAGCTTTTGAAAGGGGTAAGTCCCACTTGTCTGTGGAAATTATGCTCATCAGAGTAAGGCGAAATCTTGGGTCAAGACTAGTGGAGATTGATTCAGCTACTTCCTCCTTTTCTTCAGGGCGAAGAAGCACCAATGCATTCATCTTGTAAGCCATTGGTTTAATTGTTGAGCCAATATCCCTACTCAATAGAGGTTTCCCAATATGGCGTCGATGCAATGTGTAGATGATAATTCCGACACCCATCCAGCTGAATCCTAGGAGTCGACCCATTGGATGGAAAAGCACCACTAGAATCCAGATAGAAGAACATGCTATAATCCCAAGAAAACTAGGGAGTGGAATCTCATATCTTGTGCCTCGTATATTCAGTCTGAAAGCAAATGGCACTTTCCAAGAACGGTAGGTATCCTTGTCAGTATGACGTAGAACAATGAGAGAGATATTGACCATTAGATAAGATAGAAGAGCACCAAAATTATAGAGGTCAGCGACCCAGTCTAAATGTCCAATGAGTGCCATCAATGCTCCTATGGAACCAAAGACGATTATTGTTCGAATAGGGGTTCTTGTCTTTGGATTTACCTTCGAGAACCATTCCGGAAATAGCCCAAAGTTACTCATTGAAAAAACAACTCTTGATACACCAATGATACCTGTATTAGACGAAACAAGGCAGATAGCAAACCCTGTGAAGGCAATTATAGCAAGAAAGTATACAGACTGACCAAAGTAGGGAATTGTCTGAACAAGAGCTGAAATTGGATTGGAAAGGTTTGCAGCCAATGAGTCCCAAGGAATCATTCCGAGACTAATGAGAGAAAGACCTACAGCAAAAACAAGTACGGAGATGATTGACATCTTTGTCGCACGGGGGATGATTCTGTCGGGCCGCTTTGTTTCTTCCGCGGCTTGAGCTATCGACTCTATTCCAATGAATGAACTCATTGCTAGGGTCACAGCATAGAGGAAGTTCTGATTACTATAGTCAGCACTCCAGATATAGGAGATGTGCTCCACCGGATCAGGTAATCCACGAATGACAACCTGCGTACTGAAGAGACCGGCATTAAAAGCTAGAAAAATCCCCAGGACGATGATAATGGAAAGCACACCAATATTGAGACCTACCATGACGATATTGAGATTGGATGCTTCTTTAATACCAACAATATTGATGCTGATGAGAGACACCACAATCACAAATGCGATGACACCTATGGCACTAATTGACAATTGAAAACCTAGAATTGAGAGAATGAAACTTGTATGTGCAAGGATTGGAAAGAAAAAGGTAAGGTAACCAGTTGTGGCTATCGCAAAGAGTGCTGTGCAGACAGTATAGTCCAGCATGACAAGCCAACCAGCAAGAAAGCCTGCAAAGTCATTGAATGCCTTCATTGAGTATACTTGAGCACCACCGGCATAGGGATATGCAGTAGCCAACTCAGCATATGCAAGACCTGTGGCTATGTAAGTGATTGATGCAATGATGAAAGCTACGGGTGCCCATCCAGCTGCATATGCAGCTACTAGACCAAGGGCTACGTAGATATCTGCACCTACGTCGGCGTAACCCATGGAGAAGGATCCAAACCAGCCAATATCCCTCTTCAATGCGACCCGAGCTGGTTGGGGTGTAGCTTTATCACTAGATTCCAACTTGGTGACCTCAGAAAAAATCAACAACTCAGACAAAAGATTTGCCTACGAACTAGATGATGTCTATATGGCAATAATCTTCTATCAGAGTAGTACATTTCTTTGGTAGATTGATAAAGTGACACATTCTCAGTAGTTATCAGCATTGCTATTCAGACACGGTCAAAAGAGAGTCATCCATGGAGCTCAAAGCTATGATATTCCTCCACGCAGCAACTGCAACTTCGATTCTCAACGGAATTAGAGATGGAGTCAAGAGTTTAGACATTTCAGTGGACCTTGGCATATCACAGACAACGATAGACCTCACAGATCCAATATGGGCTGTTGAGAAACTACGAAAGATTGCAAATGATCCGGATTCTATTTACTTCATAAAAGAGGGAGAGATATACAGAGCTGCTCTGAGTACTGACCATTTTTACAAGCTTCACCCAACAGGTCCGGACACTGCGCCAGCCCTTCTCATTGATGGAATGTTAATGCACCGTGTGAAAGACATTGACCCTATTACTGATGCTTCGATGAAGGCAAACCTCTGTGCTAGACCAGGCGCAGAAATACTAGAGATATGCACTGGTCTAGGATATTCCGCGATTGCATGTCTAAAGAGAGGAGTAAAGAGCATCACTACCATTGAGATTGACCCTTCTGTGGTTGAGTTGGCAAAACTAAATCCTTGGTCAAGACAACTCTTTACGGATGAGAGAGTTACTACTATTTTTGGCGATGCTGCTCGTAAGATTCAGGAGTTCGATTCAAAGGCATTTCACGGAGTTCTTCACGACCCACCTAGATTCTCCATGGGACCTGAGCTTTATACTTCTGAGTTCTACTCTCAGATTCATCGTGTGTTGAAGCCTAAGGGGGTCCTCTATCATTATGTAGGGTCGCCGGGCTCCAAATATAGAAAGATGGACTTGCAGAAGGGCATAATTACAAGATTGCGTGATGTGGGTTTTCAACAAGTTCGAAGAGATAATCAGTCACTGGGAATCGTGGCAAGAAAATAACAAATCAGCGAATTAACACATAGTTGATTGATTTTCCCACTCATCTTCAGTCTTATGAAGTACGATCAATGATTCTGTTGTCATCCCTGAGGGTTGGCTATGCTCTTTGAACTCGCAGAACAAGCTGACCTTAAAGTAAATCGAGAATATGCAGGTCATTTCGCACACTCTAACTGGTTTTTAGTTTCCTTCCTCGAAAATACCAAACAATGACAATTGCAAGGAGCACACTAGTCCCTATCACCAAGATGACAGGGATGTCTGAAGGTGGGCTCAAATCCCGCAGTGAAATGAGATCACCATTGACATCACGATGTTCTTGATGATAGGACACCATGACACCACTGACTTTGTTAAATACTACCTTTTGTTGGAATTCTAAGTCCCCGTATGAGAATCCCCAAGAAGTAGTAGTGTTTATGATTTCAAAGTTCGGAGAAGTTCCGTAACAATCCTCATAGATTGATGAAACATAAGACCAGTTTCCAACTGGGATGACTTTGAAGGGTGGTTGGTCATTCCAATCAAGAACACTCCCATTCGTGTAAAAAGCCACACCTGAAGATAAGATGGTTTCAAAATCAAGAATATCGGGATAAGCAGGAATCTCTCTAAGGGCAGTCACTTCGACCTCGATTCTACAATTCAGATTCACATGCGCAACAACTCTGAAATCATAGACGTAATGTTCACCCACGGAAGTCCCCCACTGAAGTCCAAGCGGATGATCTTGTGCAACTGTTGTAGACGGAACTGTGATAGTGAAAAGAAGCAGTGTGATTGCAAGTAAACATGCGTTCCTCATTGAGAAGCCCTCAACACCAAGGACAAGAGTGATTTCGTACTTAAGAAATCTATGTTAATCTAAATCGTAGAAAGTATATTTGAAGTAGGGTGCTTTATTTTTCTTTTTACAAAACCATTTCTTTTTCGTTGTTGTTGATGACACCTTGCACACCGATAGCATATACAGATGGGGCTGAAAACGATTCATCTTAAGCCATCATTAAGACTGGAGCTACATATCTAGAATCTCAAGCTTCGCAGCCAATTTAATGATAGGCAGATGGACTGTCATTGGTTCAGATCCGTCGAGATTATCTACCCAGTCTAGTGCTTCTTTTGGTCGAGCCTTGTATGACAAGAAGCTGCCCTTAGGTGCACTATCGCCCTCTGCATGAACCCATAAGGGCATCCCATAGTATTGATAATAGCCATGATTGGATATGAGTGTTCCATAGATGTGCTTCCCATTGTGCTCGAAGTATAGCATGCTGGCGGGTCGATCTCTCTGCGACCATGATACAAGCATTCGAGCCAAATCTATCATTGAGGCAATCTTCAGATTGACGGGTGGTTGAATGTCTTCCCTAGTCATTTCATGCACCGATGTCCGGACTGCTTTTAGAGCCTTATAAGGGCAAGCATTAGGCGCAACTTAGCCTCTAAGAGGGCAGAATGCCTCGGATTTGACCTGCG
>JAEORO010000219.1 GCA_016840855.1 Candidatus Thorarchaeota archaeon
CAAAGAAGCTTCTAACTCGCAACAAGACCTTGATGGACTTTCTTCTAATGATTGGCGTGGATGAGGAAACAGCAACCACTGATGCTTGCGAGATCGAGCATGTTGTGAATCCCGTAACAATTGAGAAGCTCGCTGAGTACATGAAGAAATTCTCAGGAAAAGATTAGTTGGTCTTGTCAAATGTTAAATGTGAAAGCATAGTATGTCTGAGTGGCATGCTTTCATTATGCCCAATTCTGTCGCACAATGTAGGAGTCGACTAGTGTGAGTTCGAGACCTCATGTATATAGGATTCTCATCGCGGGTGATGAAGAACTTGGCTTCAGTCTTTGTGCTAAATCTCTTGACAGGAATCTTACTGACCCAAGAACCATCGCAAAAGAGTCACTTCAAACGGATTGGCCAAAAGATGAATGGACTAAGTTGGTTTCTGTTTCAGAGAAAGGTGTCATCACTACTCTTGAGCTTGATTTAGAGCTACATGGCCCCTGGGTCTGGGAGCTCTATGACACTCTTGATCCACGAGACTACTTTCGAAGATTTGCCGGTGTCATTTTATGTGCTAACCCAACGCGAGAAACATTACCTGCAGAACTGTCAAACCTAATGGAAACAATCAATCTCCACGCAGGCCATACTTTGCCAACAGTGATGATCGTTGACAAATCTCAGAAACTTATCAAAGGGCAAACCGATGCACTTCGCCAAATTGCAGACATGTTGTCAATACCCATTTTCTTCATCCGATTGAAAACAGGAGAAAACATCGAGCAAGTTTTCAAGAGTTTAGCTAATGAGGTTTTCTCCAAGGAAAAAACCTAATCTCATTATCAGCATACGCGTTAATGAATAGATTAAACTGAGTGCGAACAACAGTATGATGGGCGTAGTGGGTTGAGGTTCAATGTGCTAGTTGCATCAATTTGCTTCATAATCATACTTGCATCGATGACCTCATTTACGAAAGCAGATACTGAAATTATCTTGGATGATGATATTATTTTTCTAGAGCCTGCAGTTTTTGGGAACTTAACAACATTTGGCTTCACTTTGGGTGACGATGTATGGGGCTTGTCTGTGACAGATGACGGAAGGATGTTCACAGTAAGTCACAATTCAATTAGTGATATATTAACTCCTCGGGGACCTACTGAGGTAACTCTGATTGCGTGGGGAAGTGATGGTACAGTCCTGTGGTCATACATTACTACCCATTTTGACAGGAAATACTTCGATGTGACCAATGATGGATCATTTGTCTATGTCGTTGGTTCAAGAGAAGGCGACATAATTGTCGAAAAAATAGATTTTGAAGGAAACCAGGTTTGGAACAGCACCATTGACATGGGTCATACTGAAACAGGCTACAACATTTTTGTAATGGAAGATGAAACCTTAATTATCAGTGGTGGAAGATGGGATGAATCACCCATTTATCAAGAATATTTCCTTCTTGCATTAAATCAGACAGGTCATCCAAAATGGGAATATCAGTTCGACAGATACCCGTCACCACAATGCGAATCGAATTACTTGTACATTACAACCGGAAGCACACTTGAGAAATGGGACAAATCGAGTTCTGTCCTTTGGTCTGTCGATTGTAGTGACGAGCGTTTTTGTGGCTTATCAGACAATGTCTTGTATTCCGTCAAACAACCTGTACTATATGTTGAAGACCCATGGCCAATGTTGTTACATACTGAAGCTGAAATCACAGCCCGGACTTCTAATACAGGAGAGGTAATGAGCTCTTCAAACCTGAAGTTGTGTGATATTGACTATCATTCGTTCAATAGTTCAGCAATAGATATTGCAGTAGATCAGGATGGATTGGTCTGGATACTCATGGTAGCAAATGACTTACAGAGTTCGTTTCTCATGAGTCATAATCTTACTACTGAATCGACCTCAATCTACAAAGTATCAGAAAATCAATCGTCTTTGACTGATTTTGAAATGGATGCCATTGGGAATGCATTCATAGCATTTACTTCGGAAACATACGGTTACACTGTGATGAAGTTTGATTCTTCTCAGTTGAAACCTTCTACCTCCACATCAACTTCAATCTCTGGAACTCAGACAGTGACCAATGGATTCTTCGAGTTGATGGATTGGCAAATTGTGGGCTTAGTCATTGCTGGTGTTGTAATATTTGACATCATTCTGATTTTATACTTCAAGAGGAAAGCAACTGATTGAGAAAGAAATGAATTCAGAAAATCGAGCTGATGTTCCAAAAATCCGCCATCTGGACAATTTCAGATTATGTGACACAAACGTATAATGACGCACTTACCTCCTCTTTTTCAAGGCAAATACAACTATTGCGATAAGGACTGCAAGCGTGAAACCGCCAATAATGAAAATAGTGAAATCAGGTTCTGTTCCATCCGTGTAACCTGGTGTTGTATTGGTTGAACTACCTGGTGTTTCAAATACAGAATGGCAAACAAAGCAGTCAGACTCGCCTGCATTCTCAGTCTGATATGCACCTGTTGTTACAGGAAAGTCTATCGAGTGTGTATGTCCAGAGACAACAATGTCATCATCATTGTCAATGGCAATACTATCCCCACTATCAGTCCTATAACCACCAAGAATTGATGATGCTAACACTACTTGGCCATCAGATGACATTTTCGTGACGGTTGCATCGATTGAATCAACAAAATATGTTGTTCCAACAAAGATGATGTTACCATCTGAATCAAGAGTAACATCAAAAGCTGATTCTGAGCTATTGGTTCCGAAATAAGTAAGGAATGATAGGTCACCAATGCTGGAGAACTTGGCAATGAAGATGTCATATGCTCCGCCACCAAACTCGGATTGAAATGCGTTTGATACTGCTAAATTATCAGATGCAGTGTATCCTACAATTATCATATTATCTTCAGAATCCACATCAACAGCAGCTAACAATTCAGAATCAGACCCTGCTACTTTAGTTGAATAAAGTAAACTACTCCCATTGTAGGAAATTTTTGTAAGAAAAGCATCCCCATAACCATGATCAGAGTTTACTATTGCTCCATCTGTTGTAGGATAATCATAGGATTCTGTGTCGCCTGCAATGACAAAATTAAACGAGGAATCCACTATCATTGAATGACAATAATCAACATTGGAACCGCCAATATATGAGAACATCTCAAGAATAGAACCGTTTGCACTAATTCTCGCAACAAATGCATCAGTGCCTAGATTATTCTCTTGATAGACGCCCGGTGTCCCAAATCCTGGGGAATAGGTACGTCCTCCAAGAAGATAATTCCCTAAATCATCGAACTCAACGCCATTGATAATATCCTCGCCAGTCCCACCTAAATACGTGCTATACAGTAGTGTTCCATTAGGAGCGACTTTTGCAATGAATGCATCACGGTAACCTCCCAAGGATGATTGAAGAGCGCTAGGAGTTACAGGGAAATCTTCACTTTCAGTAGAGCCTACTATTACAATATTATTCTCAGAATCTACATTTACTCCAAAGGCAACATCATAATTGTCACCACCAATGAATGAAGAATAAAGGAGACTTCCTGATGGACTGAATTTTGATACAAACACATCCCATATCCCACCTCCATATTCTGTCTGAAATGCATCAGGGGTCACAGGGAAATCTAGAGAGTCAGTTCGACCAACCAATATTGTATTTCCTTCGTTATCAAAGGTGACTCTTGTTGCCCATTCCTCAGATGATCCCCCAATTAGAGTGCAGTAACTAGACTCACTTGCTGGACCATAAGAACCAATGATGAGAGGTTGTGGTGGTTGTGAAATTGTGTCTGATACTAACATGAAACATAGTGATGCAATACAAAACATAACCAGTGAATTTCTTCTGGATGATTGTAACATGATTCCAACCCTCAAAAGTGAGAAACAGCAATTGCCCATATTTTCTTTTCCATTCTTCAACGTTTTCTTTCAGATGAAAGTAATACAATATATGGCGATAACACACAGATGCCACAGTGATGTTTGTGACTCATGTTTTACTCTATCTTCTGTTTGGTGTGTTCTTTCCTTGAACAAGCTATCCAGTTTTCCGTCCCTTCAAAAGATAGTACACCAGCGATATTATGGAGAGGAAGAGACCCCCTAGATAGACCACCGTCATCGCCCACCACGCAACCGCCACAATTTCGGGTGGTGCCACCCAGTTACCTGCGATCAAATTCCTAAGGTACAAGAAGAACTGTATGTGTAGGGGCTGGTCAAGTCCATGGTAAGCAATGATCCCGGGAATTGCAGCGGGAGGCGTCAATTCATTGATGTACATTGTTATAGGGTCTGCAACAACATAGGCCAGAATGAACGTCGTAATTAGTCCGCCTATGAATAGGACTATGCCCACTATGGCTAGTTTTCCTGAGATATGCAAAAGGCTCCCTCATCCGAAGATATAGAATGCCTATCCGATAAGTCTTCCGTCTGCCTTTCGATGCTTGTGTTCTCACAATGGACATGGCATGAGCTATGATTGGAGCCAGCTACTCCCCGCTATGCACCTGCATAAGAAATACTCCTGGGAATATGGGACTAAGTCTCAAGACTGCTAAGAAGCCAAGAACGGGAGTACAAATGAGTGACGAATTAAGGCAAATGATTTGGTGGTTCGTTAAAAGCGATGGCCAAAAATGGAAGTATGTGTAGATCAAAGATCGATTCCAAAAATCGAAAAGATGTGCCAAAAATCCGCCACGTTCTCGCTGCCCGACCCTTTCGCAATGCTTATATCAAAATGTTGTGATGGAAAAACAGCGTCGCCGAAAAATACCTTAGTTGGTATTAGGAATTCGGAAAGACCGAAAGACTTTTAAGGCACATTTGAGTATATAAGGTTAGCGGAATCTGAACGGGGATTGAACGTATTCTGAAAGTACTTCTGCGCCACGGAGCATGAATGACTGTAAGAGTATCAAAGGCCTGTAGAGGGTTGCGTCCTGTGACATAGAGAGGAAGTCGGA
>JAEORO010000220.1 GCA_016840855.1 Candidatus Thorarchaeota archaeon
ACACAAGCAGTGGCAGTATTTAGAGATTCAAGCATCACCATAATAGACCTCGAGTATTCTCTCCTCAATCCTTCTGCAGAAGATTCAAGAGCTTCCTCAAGGGTATAGAATTCTGATCCCCACCCTACAATCTCTTCCACCTCTTCATCACTCAAAATATCTGGTTTACTCAAGATGTTCAGCTGTGGAAGGTTAAAACGAATACTGATTGAGATTCCAAGGAGGGTTGAAGAAAGGTAACCTGTAGGCGTACGAGCTATATTAGAATCAAGCAGGTACATAGAGAGCGCAGGATCATCCCCTCTGAGACTAGAAACCATAAGTGGTCCGGAGTTTCGATACGCGAACAATTCCATCTGTCCCGGACAGTCCACAAGCACATAGTCCCGATCAGTATCAATTATCTCATCTCGTATATCATTGACACTACCAACTGCCATATCTAAAGAAGCAACAAGAGCACCATTTGGGCCCAAACCAAACGAGCTCATCACCTCCCCATAATCAACATAATCTCTGATATCAACATCACTAGTATAAGGTGGAGAATCAACACCAGGATCAAGATTAACAACAGTCACACTCAAATCTGAACCAATTAGCCATTTCTCTAAGGATGCAGTGAGCAGAGACTTTCCTGAGCCTGCCGTTCCAACTATGAATGTGAAAAACATCTCTAGTACCGAAATGAAGTGTAGAAATAACCTCTTTGAGTTCTTCGGTACAAGCTTAGTTTCTCATAGAACCATTTCTTTCAACCATGACCAACAACCACTAAATCGTATTTACGCAACTCTTATAGCGATTCTATAGGGCAAACTAACTATGGACAACAGTGAGGCTCTCCGAAGGCTAGCTGAAACAATGGCTGGTGAGATATGCCTCGTAGAGAATGATCCTGGCGCTGTTATGCGACGTTGGCGCGAAAGATTCCATATCTCCCAGAAGAGTCTTGCAAAATACCTCAATTTTTCCCCTTCGGTCATTAGTGACTATGAGAGCGGAAGACGAAAGTCCCCTCGCGTTGAAACTATACGACGATTTGTTGAAGGGCTGATTGAGATAGATGCGTCAGATGGCGGAAGGGTAGCCATGGCACTGGAGAAATTAATAGCCCCTGAAATCGCCTCTGATGCAATCCTTGATAGTCGTGAGTTTGGAGTCCCCGTTCCATCACGACTGCTTGTGGATTATCTTGAGTGTAAAATACTCACACACAAGACTTTGCTTGATAGGGACATTTATGGTTACACAGTTCTTGACAGCATCAAGGCTATTGTCAACCTGACTCCTCAACAGCTTCTTCGACTTTACGGTGGGACTACACAACGTGGAGCAATCCTTACAAATGTCACAACTGGTCGGTCACCAATGGTAGCAATAAAAGCCAGTCAGATTGGAACCTCTGTTGCAGTAAAACCAGCTGTAGTAGTTCTCCAAGGAGTCAAAGAGTTAGACCCTCTTGCAATAAGGATAGCTGACAGCATACATCTACCTTTATGCATATCAGGAATAAATTCTGCTGAGGAATTAGTGCGTAAGATACGATCATTTGACCCTCAGATATAGTAACTACTAAAGACGGTGAATAAGCATGGAATTTGCTATGGAGATTAATGATCCCATCCATGGTTTCATTGGTATAACTGAAACTGAGGCAAAAATCATAGATTCGTTACCTTATCAGAGATTACGAAGGATCAAACAACTCTCAGGAGGCCACTTTGTTTATCCAACCGCAGAGCACACTCGTTTTGGTCATTGCATCGGAGCCATGTATCTCGCAGGACTCAGTGGAAGAAGACTCCTCGGTCAAATGGGGCTTGGAAACCAGAACCTCCAAGAAGTGAGGATAGCAGGTCTTCTCCATGATATTGGTCATGGTCCATTCAGTCACGTCTTTGAAGAGGTGTTAATTGAGAAACGAGGGATGAATCACGAGGACGTAACTGAGTGGATAATCCTAAAGAGCGAGTTGGGTGACCTCATTACTTCTAGTGGAATCTCAAAGAAACGAATTGGAGATCTTGTTCGAGGTCGTCAGAGGACCAAGAAGGACACAATCATTGCCAGTATTGTCGCCGGACAAATCGACTCAGACAAAATGGATTACCTAATTCGAGACTCGTTTTACTGTGGTGTGAACTATGGGTTGGTTGATATCCATCGT
>JAEORO010000043.1 GCA_016840855.1 Candidatus Thorarchaeota archaeon
ATGCAATTGTCATTGGAACGCCAATAGATCTGAGCCGCGTCATCAAGATCTCCAAACCAAGTGTAAGGGTCAGATATAACCTGCAAGAGATTGGCAAACCAGATCTTGTAGATGTGCTTACTGAATTGGTAAAGAAGCACAAACTGAAATGAGATGAGCTGGGGGATCTACTCCCTCAGCATTATTCTCACTCTGATGCCCGAAGATCTCTATTAACTGGATTTAGCTTTTCATATCATGAGTGATTCTAGGGAAGACTCCTTCACACGTGAGCTCAAATCGCGATAGAGGACAACGGGAAATATGAAGTTCAGTGCACTAAATAGCAGCGAAGTTACAATGGTTGGAATTACAACATCATACGGTTGAAGGTAATATCCAAGGGTACTAACTATCGCTCCTAAAACAGCAACAACGAAACCAAAGAGAATCCAACTTCCGATAACATGCCAAACATTCCCACTTGTAAGATTCCAAGATTTCTTCAACGAATCAATTGCTGAAAGATCAGTGTCAATCACAGCAGCTAGAGCCACGGCAAACCTGGCTGATACATAAATCAAAATGATACCGCCAACAAACATTAGACCAGCACCAGCCATCATCATTTCCAGAGAACCCGGAGGAAAGATGGGATTGAATGGATCTGATATGTCGATAAGCAGCATTGCATTAATGAGGAAATAGAAACCTGGCAAGAGAAGAATTGCATTGAAAAGCGAGATCAATAATTGGACTGCTATGAAATTGAAGGTCTTCCCAAAGGAATGAGAGAAGCTTGTCCGTATATCTCCTCTACGCGCATTATAATCATCCAGAGCATATTTAATCGCAGCTCCGCCAAGAATTGCATTAATGACAAATGCGACAATTGCAAAGAGTAAAGATACTGCAATCAAAGTAAGATCTGGAAGTGAAGTCAAAGTAAGAATGTTAACAAAATACGACAAGGGATCAGTCCCGAGGACTCCTATTCTTTCGAACATCGCAACCAGTATCAAGAAAGAAATCAAGTTCATTGCTGCAGCCATTATACCAAAAATAATGATATACTGACCAATCTGACGAATCCATACGCTGATGGTTCTTGATACAACGCCTGTTGCGTTGACAGTATAGTCCTGCTCGGGCTGTTGAGAAGATTCTTTTCCTAGCTCATCAAACGCCAATTGAAATCCTCCTTGTACATTGATAACACAGTGCTTTGATATAATTGCTCCGCATCGGGGCGAGCCGCAGTGAAGCAACATAGTCTTCATGCAGGCTTAGGTCTACTATCAATAATCTCCATGAATTTCATACCACCAGCTTTCTCCACAAGCTCCTCAAATCCAATAATCACTACCTGAGGTGTGACCTCAGTACTTGTCTTAGTAATCTTCTGAATCTGTGCAATCAATGAAGAATAATCAGATGCTTTGGGACCTTTTGGAGCGACATATAGATTGAGAACGTCCATACTATATGGATCCGACATATCTTCCTTTGCCACTTCAATTTGAACCTCTTCGATCTCACCTAAATTCAGTATGTCAGTTCGAAGTGCCGTGAGATTTACGGTAGCTCCCTTAATCTTCTTCTCAGCCAAGCCCATGATTTCAAGTTGGGTCTGAGCATCGTTAGTCCTTCCAATATCCCAGAAGAAGTGACCATCTAGACCGCAGACTGGGCACTTACCTGCCTCGTGCTTTGATGCTACATCTCCAAGCAGAAAGCCTTCAAAGACTGTTCCAGTGCTGTCAAGATGGAATAGTAGGGTATGTCCAGGTTCGTCCTCATCTACGAATTCATATGTGCCATCATCATTAAGCCTCACAAACTCCCACGACATTATGAGAGGCGAAAGGTTATGGTACGGGCCATGGTAGTCACATTGCACAGCAAATGAAACCTTACTCTCTGAGGAAGCATAACCACCAACAAGATGAATGTCTTTTGCACCCTTCTCCGTAAGTGTTTGAATAATGTCCTCAGCAACTCGGGGGTATATTTTCTCGCCTGCAAGAAGAACAACTACCTTCTCAGGAGCCTTGTAGTCAGCTTCAGCCATTGCTTTGAAGAAACGGTTCCTAAGATAACTTGGCATTCCTGTAATCGCGTTTGCCTTGAACACAGAGGCGAGTTCGACAAGTTTCTCACTTGGAATCGCACCCCCTGCGCTCGTTGCAATATAGAACTTGCTTATTTGTTTCAGACCAGCGTTGACTGCATGCCAACCAAGGTGCGGGGCATATGGAAACAGGTTCATTGAGGAGGCTTCCCAACCCTCCTTAGCAAATTTATCAATTGCCAGCTGACCACATTTTGCACTGTTACTTTCAAGCAATTCGTTATCATAACGTGTCAAGAAAACTGGAGATGGTAATCCAGAGGCTCTACCTGAACTAAGCCAGAACTGCAGAGGAGCATAGTTGTATGTAAGACGGTTCTTGAGGCGCGCCATAGCAGACTCAGCTCCAAGATGAAGTTTGACGCGTGCCCCATTATTCCTGAGGAACTTGTATTGTTCTGCGTTTCCGGACTCTTTTGAATAAGTCATCATATTCTTAATAATCTCTGCAGGGTCTCGATCCGAGCCATCAACCTGGGATGGATTCAATACAAATTGTGTCAGATTATCCTTATAGTCAGATTTTCTGACAAGAGGTATGTTATACTTCGCCCAATCCTCAAAACAGGTAAGATTGAAAGGATCAACATTGTTTTCCTTGAAGAGACGGCGGTAGTAAGGATGATTAGGCCAAACCTGATAGCGAATAAATGCGCGGAACTTCTTTTCCTGCATTTCTTGTATTTCCCTATGATTCGTCCTTTTCAATTCTTCAAAAGTGAACGTGGTCTTGACCATTCGATAGCCTCCATAGACTCCATTCAATGTGGCTAATCCAAAAAATCGACCATAATAGTTTTGTGAGAAGGCTTTAAGGTGTTACACACTCTTAAACAGATAGTCGAAACTCATAATAGATGAGTTCATAGTTATCAATTCATACTGATAGTTTGACTAGGAGCGTTTCAAATTTGTCTGAGAGTGACGAAAAACTTCAGAAAGGAATCATTGAACTTGACAAAGGAAATGATGGCAAGGCTTTCAGCTATTTCAAAGACGTATTCGAGGATAGACAGGAAAGACTTCTGAAAAAAGTACAAGATAATCCAAAGTCGCCAACTCTGATGTTAGACGCATTGTACATGATTCACGCACTCGTCTGGCTACGTGTAGCTGAAGCAGGAAAAGACAAGAAGCACAGTGTCGAACTTCTAGGGAAAGCAGTTGGTACAGTTGAATCTGCAAGAACAGCTCTTGGTCCACTTGTAACTGGATTGGCTCAATGGGCGAAGGAGAAGAATATTACTCAGGTTCGCAATAAAGCGCTGGGGCTTTTGGCCGCAACAAAGGATCTTGAAGACATGGCTAAGAAAGCGCTTGAAGCCAGTAGAAAATTGAGTTGATACGATCATCGATCCTTCATGTATTCAGACCATTCCTTAGTTGAAAACCGCTCTTCCATAATTTCTAATTCTGATAGGATACTTGTTTCTAGATCAATCTTGTAGTGGTTGGCTAGTTGCGCGAATAGGTTGAAGACTTGTGCGAATTCTCTATGAAGCTCAGTCTTATCAGGAACTTCGTGACCTAGACCGATTACCTTGTATCCTTCTTCCACTGTAATGTATCTAGAAATCTCTCCGAGCTCCTCAATTAGGTGCGCGAACACAAGTGATGCAGGGAATTTATCCCAACCACGTGCTTTCTCGAAATCTTCAAGTTTGTTTTGAATTTCTTTCAAATGCATCTAACTCATCCTCTTTGTTATTAATAGCACCTGAGCCCGTGCTTGATCAAGTATGGACGAATTGGGATTCTTGAGCACGCCAAGTTCTGTTTCCTCCGATAGAGGTGTTCCGCCGAGGAACATTGCTTCACTGATGATACCCATCATCTCGATAGGCGGGAGGACTGCGCATGCAAGTTTTGTGCCAATTTTGATTCCAGGAATATTAGTAACAATTTTCCAAATCCTAGTCCCATCAGTACACCGACATTCTGTTAGATTCTTGGAATCCGGAACAGGTCTAGTCTGACTGATTTCAACAGCAAGAATATCTACAGCATGTGCAGGATCATCATCATAATGTTGAAGTCTATGCCCAAGCTTCTCAATAACCCGGAAGCAATAGAAGAGTTCAGCTTGAGTATGAGTTTCTTTTGATGTTACCGGTTTATAGCCGGTGGACTTGATAGACTGCTCGATTAGTTTCTGGAAGGTACCAATGCCCTCAACTATCTTTCTAGTCGAATCGAGCTCTGCCACATTTACAGCAGGAACGTAAGAATACTTTACCTCGTAGACTAAACCGCCAACCTGTTGAAGAATTTCTACGAGTTTGGAGTACTCGACATGGAACTTGAGTTTTCTATTTCCAATGATCTCATTCAATCGGCGTAATGCATCTTCCATGACAAGAATCCTTGCATCCTTTGCAGTATCCAATCAACTCACCGATTTATTGGAAGCAATGGCCAATAGATAAACCTCTCCAATCAAAAGAGGAGGCCACATAAAGTTCTATAAAGCCATGCGAGCTATTCGATGCAAACAATAGCAGTGGGAGATGTACGTTGATTCAAGCTGTCTACATATTAATAGCTGACAGTGGCCTGTGTGTTCTTGATAGGAAATACGGGTCAGCAGACATGGACCCAAACTTGATTAGCGGCTTCCTAACTGCGCTTATTCAATTTGGCCGTGAACTCAGCGATGGAAATCGAGTGCATGTAATTGACTTTGGAGCATTCGATATCTGCCTCTCCCTAAAAGACAATGTCATTGTCGCAGCTACTGTCGACAAAGTGGATGATGGTAATGCTGCTATGGCAGTACTTGCTGATGTTAACAATGAATTTGTAAATATGTATGGATCGATGCTGGCCGATTGGGATGGAAATCTAGAGCCATTTGAAGCGTTTTATACGAAACTTGATGAAATATCAAAAGATGGTCATGCTTCGGAGACAAAAATCGTTGTACCAATTCTCAAGGGTAATGTGTCACCAATGCTCGTAAGACTCGGTCAGATGAGTCAGGATACCTATGATGTTGCAAAGATGTGTAAAGGCAAGTTGACTGCACTTGACATTGCTGATCAACTGGGCAAACACTTGAAGGAAGTCCAAAAGTCGCTTCATACCCTAGAGGATATGAAGATACTTGAATGGAAGGAAATCGGATAAAGCAGTTCTCCTTTCACACTCTCCAGTTGGAGATTTCCTAACTAGTTTTTCTAAAATAGAATTACCCAGTTTGTCCCCATTCATTTCCAGTCGCAATCAAAATCAAACCGATAACTATCAGACCGGGAGCGATTACGCCAGGTATCGCAACAGACCCTCCAAACATTGCATCAGCCATTGGATATCTAATTGCGTGAATTACTCGACCTGCAAAGAGGATGAAGAAACCTAGTCCCAATAGAATATTTGACCGACGTAATTTTCCTCCAGATTGCCATGCCAAATACCAGAATAACAGAGGAATGAATAGTGCATAGACAGCACCGGCTCCACCTGATAGCAGTCCTCTAGTTGTCGCATCTAACGGCACAAAACCAAGGATAAGTCCTATTATTACTGCAGGTACTGCGAATCCGATCTCCGCCCATCTTTTGCCTATTATCATAAAACCAGCTGTGGCAGATAATGTTGCCAATGCCATCCACTGAATAAACGAACCTGCCATCAACCAGAAATCATAATCACTTAGAAAGGGAGTGAGCGTCCCAGAAAGGCTGCGAGGATCTGCATAGAAGTCGCCAACGAAGTAGAAACAGCGGCCTATAGCTAAGAGAAGGAAGAATAGAGCCATCGCAAATTGGAATGGATTCCTGGTGTTTCTCCATCTGAAGAAGAGGAGAAAGATGAAGATAAAGAAGTAATAGCCAACCACTAGGAACCATAATCCTGCGTGTACTTCTCGAATAATCATGTCTATTGTCTGCATCATAACAACCAGTACATCCTTTTCCTTCTGAATGAAAATGGATTGCGCGCTAACAAATAAGGTTATTCCGCGGCTTTATCGTACAAATCAATACGCCCAGACAATCCCTATATTCCCCCTTGATGGTAAAATATCGGTGTTAGATGATATCAGGAGCTACATGGAAACTCGTCAAAGAAGACTCGGTAATTGACGAATTCATAGACATCCGACGAAAAGTAGGAAATCAAGTGATTCGAGCATACCTATTGAATAAGGCTATTGAAAGTAATAGAGTGGAAAACGTCGGAGCTAAACTCCGTGGACCAAAAGGTGAATTCAAGGATTTTGACAACTTCTTAATTGTACATGTCAAGAATGGTGAGGCAGAGTTCAAAGTGCTTGTTGAGGCAGGAGTTTATGAGAACCTACGTATAGTTGCAACTGATTCTGAGGAATTGGCTCAACAGACACCAGAGGAGGTCATTAGAACTTTCACAAATGCTCTTGAAGAGCCTGAACCAAATAACACAACTTTAATTTTAAGTAAAAATACCAAAATAAGATGAATCAGTCAAGAGGGGTCACCATGTTTGAGAGATATGCGAAATGTCCTGTTTGTGAGAAAAGAACGGTGCTTAAAGTACCCCCCAATGTGTTAAAGAAGGCACAGCGTTTTCCGTACACTGTCAAAGTTAAACATGAGGACCATCACTTTTACATTAACCTCGATAGCCAAGCATGGATCACAGATATTCTTCATCCTGAACTTGTTGAATAAGTCATCCGATGTATAGATCACTGGGACTACTATCGTCCTCTGAGGACTCCTTTTTCTGGGTTATTTCCTGCTTTGCCCATTCTATGAGTTGGATTACCTTTGAAATCTCAATATCCATATCATCAAAATTCGCCTTTATCCCAAGAATTTCAATTATCTTTTCTAGAACTGCTTTTGCTGCACGATAATCAGTCTTGATTACACCCAGTGTTTCTCCCAAAAGACATGCTCCTTCCATGTTATACAAAGTAGCAGCCCAGAAAGGTATTACGCCATTTGCTCCTACAATTGCGCCTTCTTGGGTTATAATGATATCATTCATCGCCGACAACTTCGCCAGTAATTGTTCAGAACTTGCAGACACATAGATCCGAGGTGGTTCGGGGTATGAACTGAAATAATCCTCGTAACTTTGCTCGTAGGCTGCAAGAGCATACATCTCCTTCACGCCAAGCGCACTGAATTCACCAGCAATAAAATCAGCATATTCGTATACACCGCTGCTAGTAGATGGTTGGTAGTCAGCACTTAGAAGAATTAGGTCATGTGGCTCATCAGGGGCTGCTCTGTAGATATGAACAGTTGATTTAGGTACCGAGCTTATCCCTTTCTGCACTAACACTCGTGGTGGAAAATCAGTACTGAAGAAATCCATCATACGTTGTGCTTCGAGTACATGTGCAATGGTCTCAATCGCAATTCGCCCAACATTTGCAATCCCAGGCAAGCCTACGAGGGCTACAGGGGATTTGAGCGAATCACTAGGCACTTCCAAATATCTACGCTGGTACATAAAGGACAATTCACACGGACACATTTGGTACTATCGGTCATAGACGATAGAATCGTTTTGCATTATTCGTGGTCGCTACAGCAACCTCCTCGGTGGAGATATTTAGAACTCGACTCAAAGCCTCACATCCATATTTTATGTTCGCAGGTTCATTTCGAAGTGGAGTGGGGGAGAGGTAGGGACCATCGGTTTCCAGCAAAATGCGATCAAGAGATACGATTCTTGCAGAAGATAATCTATTTCGATACTTGTCAAAGTTTGCTGGAAGGGTGATATACCATCCATTGTCAGCTACACGTTTGGCTATTTCAGGAGGACCATCGAAACAATGCATAAGGACATCACCAGAAAATTGATTCTCAAGCATCTCAGTGGCTCTCTGTTCAGCCTTTCTCGAATGAATCACGATAGGCAACTTCAGTTGCATAGCGAGTTCAATAAACTTTGAAAACAAAGGCTCTTGAGCACTTCTGCCTCGAGAATCCTTTATCCAGTGATAATCTAAGCCAACCTCTCCAATTGCTACAATGTCTTTTGAGTATCTACTTATGAGGTCAATGATGTTAATCGCTTCTTTTTCTGTTAGTTGGGAAACAGAGCATCCAGCTGAGTGATAGATGAAGTTCGGGTATTTCTTGATAATACCGATAGTTCGTCGAAACGAGCCGGAGCCAATAGATGAGGTCACCATCCCAATAAGGCCTGCTTCTCGTGCTCTCTGAATTACTTTCTCAAGATCATTCTGAAAATGTTTCATATCAATGTGAGTATGGGAATCGAATAAGTCCAAATGAATGCACTCCAGAGGGTGCCATATTAAGACGAGACTCCTTTAATTATCGATGGAAGAGGACCTGTCGCGGGACCCATAATGTCAGATGATGTAAATGAAAGATTGCGTGATAAAACAGTTCAAATTGCATCACTAAATCAGAAATTGGAGGCTCTTCAGGCACAGCTCTCCGGATCGCAAAAAAGGGCAAATCAACTGAGTAGCAAAGTGACAGAATTAGAGTCTTCGCTATCTGAACGCGATTCTCAAATCAAACTTCTTGAGTCTCAACTCTCAGTGACAAAGGGTGCGCTTGATACGGTTGGCAAAGAAATGCAGGGAATCAAAGCAGAACAGACACAACTTCTTGCAAAGAAGCAACCAGGGACAGAGAACCTGTCACTCAAAGAAAATCTGACATTCGCTGAGATGACTATTGAGAGGTTGAGAGAAGACTTGAAGATTTTCTCGCAAACAGCAATTTCAGTTCTTAACGAGGAGGAAGGTGCACTTGATAAATTGAAGCAGGTTCTCCTAGAGATTGGAGACCCGAAATATCGAATTCTTAATCTAGTCTTGAATCGGAAATCGGTTCGTCTGGATGAAATTGCATCAAGTCTTGTTATTGATATGGCCCAGGCATTAAGATATGTTGAAGGTCTTCAGGCAGAGGGTGAAATCGAGGTTAGAGAGGGAAATAATATTCTTCCAGCTAGTAAGTATAGGGAGTTGAAAGTGCCAAAGGAAGAATGGATGCGGCTGGATCCAGCCTTGGTTTTTGAAAAGCTTGAAGAATTTGTTGCGAGGTCTGATGATAATAATAGCATTATAGTCGCAATCGAAACCGCTGTGGAGGTACTCGAGCAGAAACTTGCGAGAGGCGGCGCTCTTATTTTTCAGATGAGGAAGACAGCTGATACTTGGAAAAAGCAGACTGGTAATATTGAAGAACTCCGATATACAGTTCGAGAGTGGAAAGCCCGTGCACTAGCCCTAGTCTAGCCAGATTTAGACTCGTTTGTGTTATCTTTGATGGCATCACGGACATAAGAGCTGAAATCAGATGTCTCTCCATCGCGGTGCACTTTAATCGTTGGACCCTCACCTGTGATTTGACGTTCGATATAACGAACATCAATTAGTGATATTACCTGACGCAATCCTCGATATACGATCAAATAGAGAATAATCTCTTGCACGCGGTTCCCGATGGCAGGTTCACGCGTTTTTAGACTTTCAAGATAGGTTAGAGCTTCAGAATCGAGAAAGCGCTTGAGTAGTTTTTCACGCTCTGCCCCAACCTTCTCCTTCTGCTCTTTTGTTTCTTGCATCTTTTTCTCTCGTGCGACTAGTTCAGCCATCTTCTTCCTACGAATGATTGCAAGTTCAGTATCATCATCTGACAGCCTAGGAACCTCAAGAATTTCCGCAATTTAGAAGGTTTAAAGGTAACGATACAGCGAGGGTTGGTTTTTTAACTCAGGGGTAAAAGAGATAGTGACACGCGGAGTGATATCATTTGTCAGGTGAAGCGAAATGCACATGGTTCGGTATCAAAGATACAGGTGCAAGTATGTGCAGA
>JAEORO010000221.1 GCA_016840855.1 Candidatus Thorarchaeota archaeon
AATGTCGGCTTGATTGCTCTCGTGTTCTTCTCAAGTCGCCGCCTTGGTGAGAGAATTGACCTTCCAGCAGGTATCGGTATTGTCTTGATGATTCTGACCCCTGTCTTCATAGCCTTTGGCGGAGTCACTGAGCCAATGATGTTTACAGAGTTTACTGGTATCCTCTTGTTCACAGCTACAATGTTGATTGGAATTGGACTCATGGCGGGTGGTACACGACGAATCGCCATCCTCTGGGCACCAATCACCTCATTTTTCCAAGCCCTAGCTTCGCAGTTCACGCAGTGGTTCACCTTAGCTTTATTCGGGGCTGCTGACATTGCTCAGGGCTTTATCAACGCATTTCTACCTCTCATTCTATTGGGAGTCTTTACAGCAATTGCAGCAATCTATACGGTATCAATCGGTCTTCAAAGGAATCCCGCATCTAGATTCAATGCAATTACAGGAACAGTGAGTATGTTTGCGGTCGTCCTTGGAGGCATAATGATCTTTGGACAGATCGTCACAAACATTCCATTCTATGCGATTGGTCTCGCATTTGGAATCATTGGTGTCATTCTACTAAGTAAATATCAGGATTAGAATAGAAATTTGACTTATACAACAATGTGACCAGGAAGTCCCGATTAGCATGCCTATGACATAGACTTTCCCCTCCGGAACCGTACAACACCGACCACTACCAAAACAAGTGCGATCACCCCGATTGTCACTAGGATTGTTGTAAGAGTTTCCGAAATGTCATGAGAAAACACCTCTATAGTCCCAGATACCGTTGAATATGTACCAATGGCAGATTTCATGAAAATTGTGTAATTATATGTGCCAGCTTCATTTGGTGTCCAAGTGTATATGTAATGATTAGTTCCATTTTCAGTCATAGTGAAGTTGGACCCATCCAGCTCAAAGTTGACGCTACCCATCCCTAAGAAGTAATATGCATGAATGGAAACGCGCACTTCATCACCTACATATGCAGGTACGGGAGAAATGAGTGGTCCTGCATTGTATGGCCCACTAGTAAGAGGAGTATATCTGAAGCTCTGTGTGGTCCAATCGGACCAGAATCCATAGCTATCACACGTCTGCACTCGCCAATAGTAGTAGGTATTGTTAATGAGTGGAGGACCATCATAATGGACAGAGGTGTCGGAGTCGATGAAGTCTATCATAAAATTATAACCTGCTGTCGAATTACCTTGTGTCTGAGAACCTAGCCAATGAACATCCCACGCCCGATAGCAGCCAGCGATAGAATCTGGATTTGGCACAGTTGCGTAGCCACTAGAGATTGAATCCCAGCTTAGCTCCAAAAGCAAATCATATGCGTTAGAGTAATAGAACACATTCTGGAAGTCAAGAATTAAACATCTGCCAAGATTTCGAACCACATATGAATTTGCATCTATAACAATGATCGGTGTTCTTCCACCATAGTTGGAACTAAAATCAAGATGAGAAAGTGCGCCTTTGACAGGAGTTTCTACGACTGATACCGTGAGATTCTCAAATACGACATTTTCATTTAATTGCTCTACACGAAAATAAACACTATCAATGACACCAGCTCTGCCAATGGATGATTGGTTATACTTGATTTGAAAAAGACCAGAAGTATCCAGAGTAACTCCGAAGGGGAAGGCACTCGCATTAGCAAGGTCTGATGCAAAGACCTCCACTGTCTGGAAACCAATCCTAAGGTCGTAAGTTCGGTTTACAGCATAATCAGCTATATTGGTTGTGTAGGATCCAGCGCCAGTAGCACAAGCTACGCTTCCTGGGTTCGTACCCGCATGAATTACCCTGGTGAGGTTTGCTTTGTTACCCATTAATCGGAGCTCGATTATTAGATTGAGATAGTTGTTAAGCATGAAACTATTCTCAAAATCAATCACGAGAGTGTGATCTGAGTAAGATATTTCATAACTATCCATAGCGAGAACCCGAGTGGGTCGGCTTCCATTGTAGTTTACGTTAAATGTGGGGCTGAGCATGGAAGAATCTTCAACCATAAGCATAGAAATCTCAAAATTCTCGAGCTTCAAAGTACCAGTTTCTTCAAGTGTTCTGAAATAGAGCTTGTCTACTATACCAGATCTAGGTAGCAAAATGCTGGGATATTTTATTTGCAGTCTAACCTCATTATCCAAACCAAATGGATGATTGTGTCCAGTCACTGAGGAGCTATTATAGATATTAATAACGCTCTCACTAGTGGAGTTCCATAACTGTGGCCCACTAAAATGCTCATCATCCGAGAATTCAACATTATACCCTCGCTGGTAATCGCCAATATCAAGGTCAGAAAAATCCCAGTTTAGTGTAGGATTTGGATTCTGAATATAATCAATCATTGGAATTTCTGAGTATCCATCTGTAGTAAGATTACTCACCATGGGATTTGTGAAGAATAATTCAATGTTTGCAGCGTGCTCAGGATTAAAAGAAAGTCGTGCCAAAAAATCCATTGCATCTTGGGTGCCTATCTCAGCAGTTTGTTTTAGAACTTCAGTCAGTATCTTATCGCCAGCTAATGCAAGTCTAACATCATTTGTGATTTCCCAATCATACCAATTCCCTCCAATGAACATGTTAGGACTTGCTGGTGAGTCAATCACGTCCGAGGGCTCCGAAGAGAAAGCAGGTTGATTATTCCACGTCAAGATAGAATCAATCCAAGTATCATCTGAACAATAATAAGCTCCTATTGGCTCATCCAATCCTGCAGCCCACTCATGGTCAACATATACACGCAAAACCGCTCGATAGAAAGGCAAGTCTACATGGCTCAGATTGAATTTGAACCAAGACCGACCTACGAACCAATTATCGCCGCCACCGTTTGCTGTTCCGATGTAAAGATCTTCCAAGCCATTTTGATTTTCTCCTGCAAATGAACCATTGATGACACACACATCCTCTGAAACAGTGATATTCATCAGTGAGCCCTCAGAAAACAAAGCTGGTTCGAAGTTGACGGCACTATCTGTATCAGGTATGATAATGATAGCGGGAGTATTCGTTACCAGTGGTAATATGAAAAATGTGATAACTAATACCAAAGACAGTCTCTTCATCACTTCAACTCCCAAAATGACGAGGGTCTCAGTAAGTGATTATCATAGTATTTAGTCAACGTGAAGGATTCACTTATAGCTCTTCTATGCGATGATTCCCCGTCAACTCTAATTGAATAGTGTTCCCAGGAAGGACCTTATTATCTTTCTTGTGAAGAAGATTGAGTTCGTTACACGAAAGCTCCAAAAAACTCGAGTTTTGAATTAAGTTTCAACAACAGCTATAACGAAAATCTATTTGACTTCGTGACAACTCCCTCTCAGGGAAGAGTTAGATTGAGAACAGTGAGTATTTTTCTGGACAAGGAAAGTATTCTTCCTGGAGAAACACTAACAGGGCAGGTTTCTATTCGAACTAACAAGCAGTTTGAATGCAATAGAGTCGTCCTCAAGGTGGTAGGCAAAGAGAGAACGGTGCATGGCTCAGGAGAATACCAAACGACTCAAGAGAATTACCTTATCACCAGAGCGTTCAGAATTCTTGAAGGGGGA
>JAEORO010000222.1 GCA_016840855.1 Candidatus Thorarchaeota archaeon
GATAACGATTACCAAGGTAGAATAGACGAGACAAATAATCAGACATATCATGAATACCTCATCATGACTCCCAGAGATTGAACAAACTCTTTAGTGAACGTGCTCTGAGATCTTCAATCTTATATCGATAGATTTTGATTCTTGTCCCATAGGTTTTCTCTTCTATTAGTCCAGATTTTATCAACACCTTAAGGTGTGATTTTGTTGAACTATGATTAAGGCCAACTCTTCTACAGAGCTCAGAGATAGGTAGCTCATTAGACTTGGAAGTAGCTAGTTCTTTCAGAATCTTAATCCTGCCGCGCGATGAAAATATATCTTCAATGTCTACTCTGGACGAACTTTCAGATTCCATTTATTTTCTCATTGCCCCCTTTGATGTATCAAGCAACCCTGAAAGAAATTGTTCTAACATCTCAGCTGGAACTTCAGAGAAGCCAATAAGAGTAGTTTGACCTCTCTGGCCTGTACCTGATTTCTTTGTATCTATTATTCCATGAGAAGTAAGATCTTGAACCCATTCCCAAATCTGAGTATGTGCTCTTGGTTCTTCATAGTATTCTTCACATATCGAGCGATACATGTCCTCAACTTCACCTATTGTGACGTAGGCGCTGCGAATCTCCCGAAGCTGTCTTGCTGCGGCCAATAACAGAAGTTTATGTTGCGTAGGCAGTGTTACAAAGATCTCCTTTCTAAGCTCAGGATGAGTATCGGCTTTAGCACGACGAACATAATCAGGTATTATGGTATCTGCTTGATCACTATCGGCACTTTTACCAGCACGCCAAAGAAGCTCAATTGCATAACGCGCATCACCATGTTCAGCAGCAATATCACAAATGACCTGGATTGTTTCATCCATTACTGCATTTTTATCAAAAGCCATTTCTATACGGTCTTGGAGTATGTCATAAAGTGCATCACGATTATATTTTGAGAAACGAAGAATATTGCGTTGGAGTGTACTGCGTGTACTAGAGTCAAGTATATCATCATCGAGGGGGATTTTACGACCAATTCCTATGATTGACAGACGTTGTGTCGCATTCAGTCTGTCATCCATAAGTCTTGTGAGGTCATAGAGGATGTCAGCACCTTTCTGTCTGATGAAATAGTCAAGCTCATCGAGAATCAGTAGAAGATAGCGGTCCTCTTCATCTAGGACCTCAACCAGCATTTGTAATAATTCATCGGGAGAATGGCCACGTCTGGGAAATTTAGGTATGAATTCTCTTAATACTCGAAGAAAAACCAGGTATGCTGTCTTGTTAACACGACAATTAATATGAATGCCATGAAGTCTGATGTTCCTTCTTTTCGCAGCTTGAATCATTTGTTCAGAGAATCTTTTAGCTACAGCTGTCTTCCCAGTCCCTACGGGTCCCTCAATGATGAACCTGTGGCTTGTTCGACCTGGTGAGCTGATTAAGGTCTTAAAACTTTGAACAAGTGTCCTAATCTCGGATTGTCGATGAGGAAGATTTTCTGGTACATAATCGATGGATAGGAACTGTTCTGATTTGAACACACTACGTTTACTGAGCTCATCTTCAATATAGTCGTGAGGCATGACTGTCTGAAAACAATTCTAGTGAAGCAACTTAAAAGCATTTGCCAAATGTACGATTAAACGTATTATTAAAGAGGAGGTTGCCGAAAGTAATGGCGAGCTCCTAACTCAAGATCCATATCATTGTCATTTCTGACTCATAGGGGTCATAGCAATCATCACTCGCCATGGACATATACGTTTATCTTCCCTTAAATCTGACGAAAAGCAATGGTGCGACCGCCGGGATTTGAACCCGGCTTGGAAGCTTGGGAGGCTTCCGTCCTAACCAGGCTAGACCACGGTCGCTTTACGACTCACCAAATAATTTTTGATAAAAGATTATCGGCATTCTGGAACGGTCGCAAGAGTATACTTATCTAGATTATAGTGACCAGCGACAACTTGGAGTCTTAGTTATGTCCGTCAATACTGAAACTGTCGAGTTCTGGCAGGGAAATCAAGCGTGTGCAGAAGCTGCGATTATAGCAGGTTGCAGATTCTTCGCAGGTTATCCCATCACACCAGCTTCTGAAATTGCGGAAATCATGTCAGTCAAACTTCCAGAAACTGGAGGAGTATACCTTCAGATGGAAGATGAGATTGCTGCTATCTCTGCTGTGATTGGTAGCTCGTGGGGAGGTGCTTTGTCAATGACTGCAACCTCAGGTCCTGGATTTAGTCTAATGCAGGAGAATATAGGATACGCTATTATGACGGAAACTCCTTGTGTCATTGTGGATGTTCAAAGAGCTGGACCAAGCACAGGACAGGCTACAAAAGCAGCTCAGGGAGATTTTATGCAAGCAAGATGGGGAACGCACGGAGACTATGAGAGTATTGTACTAGCCCCAAATTCAGCCCAAGAAACCTATGAACTAACGTTGAAATCATTCAAGATTTCTGAGAAGCTGAGACATCCTGTAATTCTGTTATCTGATGAAATTGTAGCACATTCTCGGGAAAAGGTGGTTGTTGATAGAAGTAAAGATGTTTCAGTAAAAAGACGATTCACAAAAAAGGGAGATAATCCTTATGGGAAAATTGATGCTGATGGACATGCACTGATGCCAAGATTCGGTGACGGACATGATTTACTCATAACAGGATCCACCCATAATGAGTTCGGATTTCGAAAAACTGCAGACCCAGAGGTTCATGATAAACTAGTTCGCAGATTATCTACAAAAATTCGAGATGCCAAAGACTTAATTGAAGATTTCCAAATTTCAGGTCCAGACACTGCTACATGGGGTGTTGTTTCATTTGGTTCCACATCCAGGTCAGTAGAGGAACTGATGGCAACTACTTCGGAACCAACACTTCGTTCTTTGAGGTTGAGAACCTTATGGCCATTCCCTGATGATGTCATTAGGGAGTTTGCAAAATCGGTTGATAAGTTATTGGTTCCTGAGCTCAACCTTGGTCAATTATCGAGAGAGGTTAGTCGAGCCGTTGGCGGGATAGTAGATGTTATTCCTTTGAACAAGATTGGTGGAGGTCTTATGATCGAGCCAGATGAAATTATTCGTTTGATTAAGAAATCTTGAGAATGTTCGAATACTTGAGTGTGAATATTCAACTCGTCAGCACGTGCCGTTATCACAATGGTGATGTTCGTTCGCATCCAAACTTTGACTGTCATTGAATAGGTAATTGTCTTGAAGTGTTGACTACTGATTATGAAAGTAATATTGTGAGAACCTGGGACTATCCATGTAGGAAGAAAAACGGTTTGTGTTATGTTCAAATTAGTATAACCAGTAACCGCAACAGGAGTTGTTGTATTGTCACAGAATACTGATATATCAGCCCAAGAAACTGATTGATTGTTATCATCTAAAATTTCTAGATTAAATTCCAAAGTTTCACCATAATATGCTATCGTATCAACTGTGATGGTATCTATTGTTCCGATGATAATCACCATGATTTGGGGAGTATTTACGAACTGATAATATTCACTTACGGAAGATACATTGACAGTGTGTTGTCCCACCGAGATGTTGTGAAAAATTGGAATCACCAAAGAACTGGGTGTATTCGGTTCAAAATCGAATGTTAATGAGAATTGCATTGTTTCATCTGTGAATTGTAGTTGTATTGATTGATTCCAATAGAGAGTTGATTCGACTAGAAATTCTACTGTTACATTGTCTCCTCTTGTCACGTTCCAATAAGGTTGGATTGTTGAAAATTGTAACGAATTGGCTAATACATTCACCGTGGTTGATGCATTCGCAGTCTGAAATTGAGAATTTGTTGCAGTGAGATTGATTTGATAGAATCCCGGGCTAGTATTGAAAGAAATGAGGCTTGAATATTGCCCATTCCCAAAATTTGTCAATATCCCAGAACCGAAGCTTGCCGTCCATTGAACTATGCTATCATCTATGGGATTTGAGTCTAGATTAGTATGTTCCACTATGATTTCAGCTTGCTCGAAATGGCTCTCATCAGGCGATTGACAATATACTGAGTCAATTGATGAAACTATAGTCAAATTAGACAAGGCGGGAAGAACGATGACTTGAAATGAATCTGCAAATGGGAGAAAATCTTCGTTCCCGTCACTGTAAACTGTAAGGTTGTAAAGACCAGGTGGTCCAAGTGAGTCACTCCAGTTAATATCTATCATTCCTTCCGAGGTTGTAGTTGTGTTTGTATGTAATATTGTTTGTAAATTCGAGTTCTCCACTTGTATGCTGACAAGCTCATTTGGATAGCCTATATCGTTGCTATGTATACTGGCAACCTTAAGTGAGAGTGATGTGTTCAATCCATATTGCACTGAAAGAGATGATAACGGAATCGTTGTAAGATGTCCTCTGTTGATTGTTATTTCGATGTTATCACCAGCACTTTGAGATACTGTGTCAAAAATTTCCACGGTGAAAAGAACGAAAGCTTGTACTCCAGTTACGTCAGGAGAAGTGTTCTCGGGTAAAATTGTATATGATGAGTTAAGATTACGAACTGTAGGGGATGGCGAAATGAAATACTCATCAGCAAAAGATGGTCCAAGATCAGTTACTACAGCAAATGAAACGTAGCACCATCCTTCAGTGCTGAAATCTGCAATAAGTTTCGCAACCATGTCGATTGTTTCTCCAACTTCGTATACCAATTTGTCTGTTTCAAAGTACTGAAAATCGAAATAAAATGCTGAAACTGGAATAGTAAGACATGCGATGAGGATAAGAGAAATGGGGAAAAGTGCTGTCGTTTTTCGTTTCACTTAACTACACCAGAAAATTGTCTTTATCTTTCTTAAAAAACAGCACAGGGATTCAACGGTAGGTTTAATTCACAATAACCTGCCGTCTGTTATAGACTCTAGCGGATAGAGGTGTAACATCAATGGTAATTCGGCTCACGACTGCGGTTATTGACTCTGTTGAGGAAACTGAAACTAGAAGATTGAAGTTGCTAAAAGTGTCTTCGAAAAGTGATGATGCTACACTCACATTGGAACTGCCTGATGCGCTATGTGACACATTGAACACCAAGGATTCAATCACTGTGGTTATTGATTCAAAGCCAATTACAAAGGGTGAGCAGGCAAAGCTCTACGTTGAGAGTAGTGTTTTCAAGAAAATGGAGAAAAATGGTCTAGAGGTGATTGGATCGGTGGGAGGGCTGAGGTTGGTCTTCACGCTTGGAAAAGCTACTCCAAGCCAGAGTAATATCTTCAACTCTGAGAAGTTCTTCCTCGCAATTTTGTGAGATCACATTCCCTGGTAATTGTGTTTGATTACTTTCGGTCATCTCTCTTTCTGACCAGACCGATAAAACCTGTTCAATACCGGCTATAGTCCACTTAAACAGACTAGTATTCTCTGTGAATGTATATCTAGTTTCTGAAACTTAGTTAGGAATCATTGTGCACACTCTAATGGGTGTGGTTTTTGACTAATGGAACATGTGAATCTCGTTTAACGAATTCGGAATCCTGTCCTGACTGTAGCGGTTTTCTAGTTACTAGTCAAGGGCATGTAGTTTGTGCTGAGTGTGGTTTGGTACTCTCAAGAGAGTATGTTTTACCCACATACCAGATGGGAGAACGACCCAATAGCGATTCTCCTGATGCGAGTATGTATGTATCTTTGGGAAATCGGATGCATATTGTAGATGGTCTTGGTAGTTACATAGGCTTTCACAAAGATAGATATTTTCAAGACTTCCAAGGGCATGCATTATCTGGAAGGATGCAAAAAAAGTTCAAACGTCTGAAAACGATATACAGTACTAGAATTAGAATAGGAAAAAATGAGGCAAAGTATAGAGCTCTACGAACCCTTAATCATGTTTCAAAACTTCTTATGGTTAATGAACAAGTTCGTGATCGAACCGCGTATCTATACAAGAAAGTGGTGAACGAAGCAGCAGGAAATGTTAGCAATAACATACTACTGATAGCAGTATGTCTCCTCATGGCTGTAAGAGAGTTTAAAGAAGAGGCTCCAATAACACTTGATGAGATAGCTGATGTGTTTGAGAAATGTGGGCACCGAGTTAATGTGAGAGCAATTGTGCGGGAAGCACTTAGACTCAAATCACTTACAGGCAGCTCACCGGAGATTCGAAAACCAGAAGATTATGTCCCAAGAGTAATTTCCATGTTGATGAATAATCCGAGAGTAATTAGTAAGGTTCAATCACGAGGTTGGGAACTAAAAGATTACGAGAATGCTCTCAGAAACAAAATACTAGAAGTTCTCAAGATGATACCTGCATCAAAGCGAGGAGGACGAAACCCATTCATATTCACGGTTTCGGCGGCCTATGCTAGCGATCGGGAAATAGCTATACAGTATAGAAAACGAGCCGTTCTAACTCAAAAGCTTGCATCAACTGCAACAAAGGTAGCTGAATACAGTATCAGAGACCATTTCGGGATGATGAAAAAGGTCATCGAAGTATCTCATGCGAGCATCCCTTGATTTGATTACCTAGGAGGTTATCTTGGAATTTTCTGAATAAAGAGAAGAAAGTATGAGGTGACTAACTAGGTGGAGTCGGATATCCATGTAATTCATTGTCCTATTGGACGCTGTGAGAAATGTCCTAAGAGAGATAATCAGGGTTGCCAAAAACTTTGTCACATCAAAGAATCTGGAGAAGGAAAATCAAAGGTATTGTTGGTTGAAACTGAAAGGGGCATTCTTCATTTCTGTAAGTCAAGTGTTTTGCATCAACCTGAGCCTTCTTGGAGGACTGATGGATGGGAAAGTGTTTTCGTTGGTACAACCAGCTATCTGTTCGATAGATTGGATGATATCCTTACATTATACAAAGTTGGACCTTATCTATCGATATTCAAACGGGGTGAGTATAACCAGATAGAATACATGACAATTCCAATAGTTAGAACCTCTCTAGAACATTCTCTCATTGTTGAATTGAGTCAAAAATCAGTAAAGATTAGAGATAGATCATCTTCATTGAGAGAAAATATTACTCAGAAACTAAAACATGATGTAGAAGACGTTTCGAAACACATTATGGGCTTACTACCTGAAATTAACGAAACTACAAGGGTGAATCTTTCAGAGATTATTGCTCATCGTCGTAGTGTTCTTGGGTCAATTATGCCAATCATTCTTGATGATTTAGTAGAGGAAATATATCTTGACCGTCCTGGAGTCCCCATTTATTTTGACCATCAGAAATATGGTAGATGTGTTACTACTATTACTATTCATGAGTGCGAAGTGCCAAAAATTATCACATTAGTCCGGGCTGAGAGCAACCTTCACCTAGACAGAAGTAATCCATCTCTCAAAATGGATTTACAGATTCAAAACGCATCTCTACGTTTCTCTGCAAGTATGCCACCACTTAGCCCTGATGGATTGCACCTTGAGATACGTCGAGCTAGAAACAGTCCTTTTTCAATTGGTGATCTGATTGAAAATGGTACAATGACCCCTGAAGCTGCAGCTATCTTACTTTTCGCAGTTTCGTGTCGGTTCAATATCACAGTTACAGGAGGCCCTGGAACTGGTAAGACTACTCTGTTGAATGCTTTGGATATGACTACTCCAAAATGGTGGAGAAAAATCTACATTGAGGATGCTATTGAAAGTAGAGTACAAAGAAAACATCACCAAGTTCGGTTTAGAGTAGATCCCATGGATGAACAATTGATGAAATTTAGTAAGAGTGATGAAATAATAAAATGTCTCCATAGATCACCGGATTATCTTATTCTTGGTGAAATTCAGACTGCAGAGCACAGCAAAGCCCTATTTCAAGCAATCACAGCAGGCCTCCGTACTATTCAGACTTGTCATAGTGATTCCGCTTCAAGTCTTATTTCTAGATGGAGGTTTGGACATGATATTCAGGATGATAATCTTGCGTTAATGGATGTCATAGTCACTCTTGAACGACCAAAACCAGGTGAATCGAAACGTAGAGTGAGTGAAATTATTGAAATACGAAGAAAGGAAGTGGATGGTCTGTTAGAGTTTAACGGTCTAAATGTGGTTTATGGTAATAGTCAAGAGATTAATGAGAATTGGGCGCATGATGGAGCTTTTCTGACCCGTGCGAGAAACTTTGGAATTAAGAGTCACGTTCCAGCTTTGGATAGCTTAATTCAGGTCATTCGTTTCAGTGTATACCCTCCGAATCTTGAGATGCTCAGTGAGAAAATGTGGTCTTATGGACATCCTATGAGATATTCTGAGCACAAAACATGACTTGATTGCAGCCCTTTTTGGGGGCTTTAAAAGGCTCGAAATGAACATGACTTCAAGGTGTATGTCTTGACAGAGGATGATGGTCTAATTCGTAATGAAAAGGGAGGACCTTTGGTGGAAGAAAGTTTGCTCCTTGGCCTTGCAGTTGTAACTGTTTCTATTGTAATAGCAGTCATCCTTCAGGCTACAGGCTGGGCACAAGATGTTGTGGAAGGATTATTGCAGTTATTACAGGACAGTTGGAGTAGTTTAACTCAATTATTCGGAGCACCATAGTAGTTGTGTTCTCATTATGGGGAAAGGCTTATTTGCAAAATTCCAGACGAGCCCTCTCGCGCTCCGGACTGGTATTCCATTTACGGCTCCGGTAGAACATTGAAAATTATTTTCTAATGATACCGAGTGTAGTCCGGCCCAGCATGGGGGACTCTCGATCCCCCGACCCGGGTTCAAATCCCGGCCGGAGCACCATCTCAACTTCTATCCTACGAGATATTTTCTTCGTATTACTGGTACTGTTGCAATCCCGACAGAAGCAATGAGGGCAATTGCCAGACCAGCGATACCAACTCCCTCTAAAGACATTACATCAGAAATTGTTATTTCGATTAAGAATGAACCGCTAGTTGAAGTGACCGAACCTGAGGCTGTTGATTCGAAGTATAGGATATAGTTACCACTTGTTGATGGAACCATAAGGTGAAGTGTGATAATACCTCCTTCGACACTCTCAACATTGGTAGTGGAGTCCAACCAATCAAAGTTCACTCGAACTCCTTTTGGTGTTGATCCATTGAAACATCTGACTGTAAGATGTACGGTTAATTCACGAAGTGGAGTCATAATTTCATAAAAATCTAGTTCAATCCGTATGGGTATTAAATGAGTAACTAGTAGACTGTAGTCAAATTTGGTTGGCAATTCAAAAAGGGTGGTGTTTCCATTGTATGATATGGAGATATTGTATTGATTTTCGATGACTGGAATAGAAAAAGACATGATGGCTAGACCATAAATATCCGTAATTACTATAAATTGAACTTCGTCATCTATTGAGAGCTGAAGTGGTTTGAATGAACAATTTCCGGCCCAATCATTCATTTGAATTGTAAACACGATATCTTGGCTAGGTGAAGCAAAGTGTTCAACGTTGCTGTTTAGTAGTGATAACTTCGGGCTAGTCCAAGCTGTGATGATACGACTTGAATTGGTATTTGTGATGAATGGATTTCCCATGATTTCGATGTCAAGCACATGATTGCC
>JAEORO010000044.1 GCA_016840855.1 Candidatus Thorarchaeota archaeon
CCCATTCATTGTCAACTTGGTTGCAGCGACTATTGATATGATGCAGGCATTTGTTTGGGCTTTTGTTGCTCTTTTTCTTGAGAAGGCAATCATTCGGCCTATTGTTGGACAGTATCTATACTCCAACATACAAATAAGAGAAATAGATGTGGACGAAGGTCAGTGAATGATGACGAATCACAAGGACAGAAGTAGAACGGTCAATATCGATATTCAGAAAGATCTCTTCGGTGCAAATGAGAACGCAGCGAAGCTAAATGCTGACATTTTCAAAAAACATGACATAGTTGCTATTGATATTATGGGGTCAGTTGGTACTGGGAAGACACAATTAATTGAGTCCCTCTGTGAGCATCTTCAAGACAAGTATCGTATTCTAATGCTTGCAGGAGATTTAGCTACTACTATCGATGCAGATCGTGTGGCGTCACATGGTGTAGACACCCTACAAATCAACACTGGAACAGCATGTCACTTGGATGCAAGGATGGTCAGAGTAGCACTTCAAAAAGTCAATCTGGCAGATTACCAAGTTGTATTTATTGAAAACGTTGGTAATTTGATATGCCCAGCTGGTTACTCTCTAGGAGTAGATAAAAAAGTAGTTGTAGTGAGTATTACTGAAGGTCCCTACATGATCCGAAAACACCCCCTCACGATAAAACATGCTGATATAGTCATCATTAACAAGATTGATCTTACGAATGTCCTTGAATTTGATATCGATGCGTTGGAAGCTGACATTCGTGAAGTTGATGCAACCATCCCAGTCTTCAGAGTAAGCTCCAAGACGGGTGAAGGCATTGACAAATTAATAGAAGCATTGAATCTTTGATTAGTTGTTAAAGCAGATGCATAAGAGCTGTTCTCACTCCTTGGATATGACCAGCACCAAGTACTGCAACGATTTTTCCCTTAACATCATTCAATATGTACTGCAACGCTTTCGCCACATATTGGTCTCTTTGTTCAATAAGTACATTGGCGAGACTTGGAAACTCTGCTTTAAATTGGTCCATCAAATCGTCAACAGCACCATCTTCTTTGAGCATTGAGAGTATATCAATTGCTCCTCCATTCTTAATATCTTTTGTCGCATCCGGTAGCATTTGAGTTAGTTTGTATATCTCATTTATCGGGACTTGCATCATTGCTTGAATTGTTGCTGTCATTGGACGATCTACAAGAGCTATTTTCGCTCCTATTGCTCTCCCCTCCTCTATGGCTGCCAGCATCTCATCGCCTACATCCGAACCAGTAATATCACCCAGACTCTTCTCAAGTATGGCAAGCTGCTGCATCAAATTTTGTGTCATATCTCCTGATATTGCAGAATCTGCTGCTTGGTTTTTTTGGGGATTCACAAGTTGCTCGTATCTGTCATGATCCAGCTCAACTGCGACAACATCTGGTTTTGCTTCACGAACTACACGTCTTGCCTCTTCCACACTCTCAATATCAGTATGTATGACGGAAACGAATACTATTCGTTCTAATTTATCCGCCACTTAATGACACTCTCAAACTTGGGAATGCATACCTAGTTATCATTTTTTTGTAGGGTGTAATTTTGAGGTAAACGTTTATTGATGAACTACACTTCTCAATGGGCTTTAGACAACGTTTAATATTAAGAGAAGGTTTTTCACGAACCTAGCGTTTACCAAAGGCAATCAAACAAGGGAGTTGGAAGAAAATCATGATATCTGATCTTGAATTAGCATTTGCTAAATTGATGAATCCTCGTATGAGCGCAGGATTAATGGTTCTTTATAGTCTGCTAGAAGGTCTCAAAGGAAGTCCTATTGAACCTCGCCAGGTTCGCAAAGCAGTTGATAGTCGCATTGATAAACGGCGAGTATCGAAACAGTCTATCACCAACGCGGCTAGACGTCTTGAAGAAGCTAATATTATTGAGCGTAAGGAAAATAGGTATACGGTAAATTATGGATATCTAGTCTCAGTCTTACTCCATACCGTACTTGAGATGACAAACCGAATTGATGATCTTGAGGATGAGATATCTACACTAAAATCGATAGAACGATAATTTTCTACCCTTCTTCACTCCCTTAGGTGAAAGTTGCGCATATGAGATACTCGGTGTACTACTTTTGTAATACGCACGTTTACCTTATATAATGCAATGTAATGCAAAATATTACCCACAACCCTCGTTGTGGTTCGGAGGAAAGACATATGTCTGGTAAACCAACCGGAGTACTAATACTAGCAATCTTGCAGTTGATTTCCGCATTGGTGTGGATAGTAGCAGGATATTTGCTCATCTCAGTGATGACAGATCCGTTATCCGCTTTGTTGCTGGCACTTCCAGCTATACTCTTCCTTATTGTCGGTATAATCGGATTAATCCTATTCTATGGTCTATACACCATGAAGGGATGGGCTTGGCTATGGACATTGATAATTAACCTACTTGGAATACTAGGTGGGGCACTGGGCTGGGAGTCACTTCTAACCAATCTAGTACAATTGGGTGGCTTCATACTCAGTATTATCATTGTCATCTACCTGCTATTGCCTGCTACAAGAGCTCAATTCAAGTAAGCTATACAGAAAGTTCTGAACAATTATTTGTTCAGAACTCTTCTTTCTTTTTTTTCAAAATTTCATAATGCCTATCTCTGATATAGACTAACTCATGCATAAGTGCTCGTTTTGAAATAGATGGACCACGCCTCAAAGGAAGTACTTAACTAAAAAGGTTGATTCTCTTCCCAAGTCCTTTCTCTATTGCAGTATCATAAACAATCTTTGCGGCAGCTATATCCTGTGCTGAAAGCCCTGTGGAATCAAAGAGTGTGATTTCGTTTTCGGATTCTCTCCCGACTTTTTCTCCATTAACTATCTCCCCAATTTCTGCATGGATTTCTGATTCTTTGATAAGCCCTTGACTCAGTGCATGCTGAATCTCTCCTATCTTGCGGCACTGTTCCAGACTATCAACGACAATCTTTGATACCTGTGTCATGATTTGTGGATCTAGCTCTTGTTTTCCTGGGCCATCAGCTCCTATTGCATTGATATGTAGCCCCTCATGGATTGAATCTGCTCTTATGAGTGCCTTTCTTGAGGGAGTTACAGTCACAAGGATATCTGCATCCGGAATAACAGCTTCAGGACTTTCTACAACATCAATCTCAATTGAGAGTTCTTTTGACATCTGTTCCTTATACCGATTGGCTATATCCCGATTAATATCCCAAACTTTTACAGTTTTAATATCAAACAGCTCCATCAGTGCAAGAAGCTGCATTCGACCTTGAGTTCCAGTACCTACAATACCTACATTTTCAGATTTTTTCCTAGCAAGAAGACTTGCTGCAACTGCTCCAGCAGCTCCTGTTCTGTATGCTGTAATATGAGTTCCATCCATGATTGCTAAGGGCATACTTGTTTCTAAGTCAAGGAGAACAATTACAGCAATCCCTGGTGGCAATCCCTTCTTTTGATTATCATAGAATCCTGATGCTATTTTAGTTCCCATTAATCCAAAATCCTCAACAAATCCTGATTTGATGTCCACCTCTCCATTATACTGATTTACATCAAGATGTTGAACATTTGGCATTTGAACTCGGCCATTTGCAAAGGCTGAATATGCCACCTTGACAGCCTTAATTGCCTCGCTCATAGAAAGACAAGATTGGACCTCAGATTGAGTTAAGATAATGGCTTCTTCCATTATTAGTCCTCACTACTACATTTTTTACAAGTCGAATCATCGCAAAATAGGTTGCGGCTCACCTTTCTCGAAGAATTTTTCTCCTTCACTATCTGCTTTAAAATAATGACCATAACTGCTATACCTACTCTTCTACTCAATCCACTTAGGGGCAATGTTTTCGATGACTAGAAATCATCCTTAAAGAAGTCCAAGTCCTCATCCAACAAGTAGTGACAGAACCATCTATACACCTGTAACATCATAGCGTAGTTGTCCTGAGGTGCAATAAATCCATGTCCTTTGCCGGGATATGTGAATAGTTCTGTTGGAACTCCTTTGTGCTTTAACGCTCTGTAAAGCTCTTGTGCACTAATGACTGAAATTCTCTTGTCTTCTTCACCATGTTGAATCAACATCGGTGTCTTTGCTTTCCCAATCGCTGAAATAGGTGCACTCTTTCTGTAATTTTCTCTGTTCTCTGGTTCATACGGTGTGCCTGTAAGATGAATCCCGTTTCTGTTATCTGAGCCAATATAGTAGATATACCAGCTGCTTACTCCTGCCATGACTGCTACTGCTGTAAATCTGTCTGTATGCATTCCTCCAAAAGCTGATAGGTATCCTCCTTGACTACCTCCCATGCTTCCAATTCTAGACTCATTAACAAAACCCAGCGCGATTAAATGCTCAATTCCTGATTCGATATCCCACATGTCTCCAACACCCATATTGTTATGATTCAATTCCATAAACTCTCGACCTTTTCCCAACCCCCCTCGATAATTTGGTTGGAGAATCAGAATTCCCTTTGCGAGAAAGGAGTGCACTGGTCTATAATATTCATTTTCAAGGAGTGAATAATGGGAGCTAGATCGAGGACCTCCATGAGGCATAATAATCAGGGGATACTTCTTTTTCGGGTTGAAATCAGATGGTTTTCGTAATAGTCCCTCTATCTCTGTACCATCTTTACTAATCCACTTGATGGACTCAATAGTTCCAAAATCAATATGAGCGAACTTATCTGTTTCATTGGTCAATTTTGTGAGATCCCATCCATTCCCATTTGGCTTCCCATAATACACCTCGTTCAACTTGGTTGGCGATAATCCCGTGAATGCAATATGACCCTCTTTGTTCATGGTGAAGTAATTTTCAGGATGAACCTCCCCCAGTGAATAGGTTTCGAATTCGCCTTCTTCATCTACTCTACTAATAAGGCATCTGCTTTCTTCCCAGTGTAACATAAAGATGCCCTGATCTGTCCAATAGAAATCAAGTGGATACCGATCGATCTTTTCTGTTATGCATTTTAGATGATCCTTGAGTGCTGGGTCACTCAGTTCATCTCCTAGTTTTGAAACACCTAAAATCCAGAGGTCTGGTCTTGTTTCAGGAACGTGTTCAGTGTCTCGTCCAGTTAATAGTACTTTATCCCCATGAGGAGACACTCCACGAACTTTGAATCCCTTTGGTAAAGCCAGCTTGACTATTCTTACGGATGAGAAGGCATCTTCAAGATTAGAATTATCTAATTTTTCAAAAATCAAGTCTGGTGTTAGTTCAATCTTAAAACATGATGTTTCATTTTCAAAAATCAAGTCGGATCTTGTTTGACAGTTAAGATAGATTGTATTCTTCTCAGGGAATACCACGAATGAATCAATTGCAAGAGGTTCAGGGAGAGCTTTTGTGATTTCAAAGTATGATGGTAGATATTTTACATCTTCTTCTTTGAAGCTAGTTATTGATAATTCTTGATTCCGAATTGCTCTTTCGCTACAGACATAGAATAACCCATCCTTAGGTTCTTCATTTTCAGCATGGATGAAATTACCTACTCTCTTTTTGGGATTAGATTCACTTTTCGACGCAGTAAAAACGAATCCATTCCCAAATGGTTCAAAATTCTTGATAGAGGTCGGATGCTCTGTTATCTGAAGTGGTTCTCCTATAAGATCGCGATATACATGTATCTGCTGGTTTCCAGAAGGTTGCACTGATTTTAAACAACAAATACTGCTACTATCTAGCCATTTTATATTCCTACTTCCATTGAACAGCTGGTGTGTTGTTCTTGTTTCAATATTATAGATATAGCCTATGATATCGAAAGTGTTAGTCTTTAAATTTGGAACTCCTTGAAGGTAGATAATTTTTGAGCAATCAGGAGAAACGTATGGCTTGCTTCCGAAAAAAGGTAGAGCTGCTAGATCCTTGACAGTTGGTCGCTTCTTTACTGTGATCATTCTAAGATTCCCTTTTTTTAATTCCAGCTCTCTCACAAATTCTGAAATTGTTTTGTTAATAATGTCCAGCCACAAAAGGAGTACACATCTTGGGGACACAGCAAGTGTCTTTTAGTAACGGTAAATTTAGGATGTGACTATCTCAAAATCACGTTGGTCTTAGATACTAATTCAGGCATATGTTCTTTCTTAGCCCTATGTATTTTGACTTTCTTCAAAGCCCACCAAGCCAGAACTGCAAAACCCACTGCGAGTCCGCCCGAAAGCACCCACAGGAATCTGAGACTTCCTGAGATGGACCATACGAAAGCACCCAATGGAGCTGCGAAAAGACCTGTTGCAGATGTCATAGACGAAAAGACACCAAGTGCGGTTCCTTTCATATTTGCTGGGACGCCATTTACCACAAGAACACCTTCTGTTGCAGTCCACACGATTAATGGAGCTGCCCAGAGTCCATTTAGAATCATGAGTAGCCATAAACCAGAACCAATTCCGATAGCTACCATAAGAATTGAGTTAACAATTAAACTCACAAATAATCCCATTTTGGTTCTTTGGCCGGCTATACCACTCAATGTATACATCACTAAAACAGTGACAATGGAAAACACGCTAGTAGCTAAACCATAGATATCAAGACTAACGCCCCACTCACTTACACTTAGTATTCCTAAATATGGGATTGCCATCCCCCATACAGAGTAATATCCCATCATTGCTGCTGTGAATTTCCAAAAATGTCTACCAAGTTCTCTGGTCGAATCACCTGCTAGATCTTCTTCTTCATGAATTACAATCGGATCATAGGTGTCTTGTACAATAGCTGCAGCGAAGAGCATGGCTGTAGCTGCCGCGATTAGACCAACAATTAGGAGTGCATGAACTTGCATGCCAATCTGCAAAAGGAAAACTGCTAGAATCGGACTAACTGCATCAACTGCGTATGCAGGCATGAGAACCATAGTTATCTTTCTAGTTGCAGTGGGACTAATCTCAGTCGATATTTCATCTGCTGGTATTGTTCGAGATATAACAAGTACAAAGCTCCATCCAAAGTACTGAAGAG
>JAEORO010000223.1 GCA_016840855.1 Candidatus Thorarchaeota archaeon
AGGTAGCTCAGCTTGCATCAGAAGTTGATCATATTATCGTAGCCGAGCAGAATCTCGGACAGGTCTATTACATGGTCAAAGCTTTTGCTGCACCAACACCAGTGCACCTTATGACTAAACCAGCAGGTATGCCTCAACTTCCAAACGAGATTCTTAACAAGATAAAAGAGGTCAAATCCATAAAGTAGCCACTAGTTTCTTGTAAATCATTATTTTTTTAAGATGAAGGTTATCATGGGACTTCAGTTTCAGCTGGTATGATTCAAAATGGGCGATGAAAGTTCAGATATTCTGACCTGTATCTTCTGCGGTAAGGAGTTGGGTAAGGAAGATATAGTGAGATATGAAGGAGCTCTTGCTCATCGGACTTGTGCACTATCTCAAGAACAAGTCAAAGACTTTAAAGAGCGACCATTCTTCTTACTCGCAGCTCTTGGAACTCTGATTGGACTGTTTGTTGTTACTATTTCAGTTATTGAAGCACTTACATTTACACCAATGCAATTTGATTTCTACATCCCTCATATGACATTCTACTTCAGTGGAATCTCCATTGCTTTGATTCTCCAAGGTTTTGGTGTCTATGCATTGAATCGTACTTACTTGTATTCAGTAGCAATCATTACAGCTCTAGTGACGTTTGTTGCGGGTTTTGTACAGATACTGGCAGTTTTGGATCTAGTAACAAATGGTCCTTTCTATGTCTTCGATAATATCTCATACGTGAAAGGGTTCACGTACTACTCTTACACATCAGTTGCTTATGTCTTGTTTTCGATAGCTGTAGGTCTTGGAATACTTCTCCTATTATCAAGAATCAAACTTGACAACACTAGTATCGCGGCTGGTGTGTTGTATCTTGTAGGTGGATCACTCGGAGTTTTTGGCTATCTTTTACCACCATTTGGATTCCTGCATATCATGATGTATGCAGTTGCATTCCTATTCTTCTTCACAAGGAAGGAGATTGTAGAGATGGAACCAATCGAAACCCTTGATTATAAGCATCTGAATGATGATTGAGTTTCACCATAATAGGATAAAAGAATTTGATTTGTTAACCATAGCTCTAATGTGCTTCATTCAACAGTATCATTTGACTCGAAACACACCCATATCTTCTAACCGTCGCATTGTCAAGCTATTGTGTGTGTACCTGAGTAGTGATTCGAACTAAACCGCGTTAAGAAAGGTCATGGTCGCATCAATAATCCTTTTATCATGTTTGCCCTTGAGCCGACCTGTGAATGGGAGATTCTCTCAATGACTGAGTCGACACCTGTCTTGAAGCACCCAATGGCTAAATACATCAGAGAAGACCGACAACCATGGATTTACTGCTCTGGATGTTCTGTTGGCGTTGTCACAGGAATGATTGCCCGAGCAATTGATAACCTTCAGCTTGATTTCCATAAAACGGTTGTAGTATCAGGAATTGGATGCACAGGTCGTACTTCGGGCTATTTCAAGACTGGCACCTACCACACCACTCACGGACGAGCTATTGCTTTTGCAGAGGGTGTGAAGATAGCGAACCCTGAGTTGGAGGTAATTGTGGTTAGCGGTGATGGTGATATAGCAGCCATTGGTGGAAACCACCTCATTCATGCTGCCCGAAGAAACATCGACATGACAGTTGTATGCATCAATAATTTCAACTATGGAATGACTGGAGGACAGTTTGGCCCAACAACCGAGCACGGTAGATATTCACAAACTAGTCCAAGACCAGTCGGTGTTATTGAACACCCATTCAACCTAGTTAAACTTGCAGCATCTTCAGGTGCAACTTTTGTTGCACGCTGGACTGCAGTCCAGGCTCGCAGAGCAACGAAATCCATAGAAAAGGGTGTCAAAAAAGAGGGCTTTTCATTTATTGAAATAATAGGAGCCTGTCCAACTGAATACGGCAGAATGAATCGTCTTGGTGATGGTTTGGCAATGCATAAACACCTGCTTGAAGTAGCAGAGATTCAGAATGGCCTTCCGCCGCATGAAGCTGAACTTGACTATGACAAGAGAATAGTCTGTGGTGAGTTTGTGGACATTGAAAAACCAGAGTATACTGCAGTTCTTAAAGAGATGAACCAGAAACTCAAAGGGTGAGTCTAATGCCACGTTATGAAGTACGATTCGGTGGATTTGGAGGCCAAGGCATAGTTACGATGGCTGTCATTTTAGGAGAAACAATTTCACTCATAGAGAAGAAACATTGTGTTCAGACACAGAGCTATGGTCCAGAGGCACGAGGTGGTGCTACCAAGAGCGAGATAGTAATCGATGATGTTGAGGTTGACTATCCCAAGGTTCAGGAACCAGATGTGTTTATTGCAATGAGTAGGGCTGCATACCTTGAATATATTGACGGACTCAAAGATGATGGAATTCTCATCATTGATGAAGACTTGGTAGAAGTTGAAGGCGATTTGCCAGACACGGTAAAAATCTACAAAATACCAGCCACAAGGATTGCGGATGTAGATGTAGGAGTAAAACAAGCCACGAATGTTGTGATGTTGGGAGCTTTGACTGCTATTACCGGGATTGTTACACCTGAAGGACTTAAACAACAAATTGTTGATCGGTGGCCAAGATTCAAGGAAACAAACTTGAAAGCTCTAGAACTTGGTATGAAAGCAGGAAGAGAAGCTACTCCATTTAGTGCATGATTTCCTCGCAACTTTATGTGATGGGAGAGGCTTCATTTATTATGGTAATTCGATGTTGAAGAGAGATTCTCATCTTGACACTCTTGGAGTAAATGTTTAGATTCAAATCTCTCAGAATTATCATCCAAGTATATCGTTTTTCTTTTCTAAGGCGATAACAGCAGCTCCTAATGCGCCAGTGAGCTGTGGTTCATCAGGAACCCAGAGATTAACGCCTAATTGACTAGATAGATGATGTCTGAATGCAGGATTTAATGCCACCCCTCCAGTGACACACACTGGTTCTTTGACTCCTACACGTTTTGAGAGGGCAGTAATCTTGGAAACCATGGATATGTGAACTCCAGCTGCGATGTCTGCAGCAGACTTTCCAGCACCAATGTGACCAATGACCTCACTTTCTGCAAAGACTGTGCATGTGCTACTTATTGAGCACGGAGTTTTTGATTGGAGTGCCAGTGGCCCCAATTCATCGATAGAAACATCAAGAACACGTGCCATTACCTCTAGAAAGCGTCCTGTCCCGGCGGAACATTTGTCATTTAATTCAAAATCTTCTGGTCTGCCAGAGGAACCTATACGAATAACCTTAGAGTCTTGACCTCCAACATCAATAAGTAAACGTATGTCGGGGTTTATATGATGTACACCAACGCTATGACAGGTGATTTCAGTCACTGACTTTTCAGCTAACTCAACACGTGCACGACCATAGCCTGTGCTAATAACTGGAATCCCGTTAAGATCAACATTCGATAATGATGAAATATTTTGCAGAGTCTTCTTCACGGCTTGAATAGCTGATGCACCTGTTAGCATCAATGATTTAGCAAGTATGTTACTAGACCTGTCTAATAGAACGCCCTTGGTTGTGGTTGAGCCAACATCAATTCCAACACCCATGTCCACTGAGTCTCTCTCCTCACATCAGCATCTCAAGTAGTGCATCTACTCGGGTTTCAATTTGCGCCGCATTATGTACTCTGGAGTCCACCATATCGCCTTCAATTATGACTCCTGGTACACCTGTTCTTTCTGTGACTAACTCTTTTGACACTAGTTGCCCGAGAGAGTACCGTTTGCATGAACGAACCGAGAACATTACAAATCCATCAAGGTCATAATCTTCAATCAACTCGCACATCTTGTCGACCTTAGCATCGAGTCCCATGTTCAGATAAACTTTGGAATATGTTTCAACAACACCATCAAGAATCGAAGATGTGTCAGTACCATATACAATACCCGACCATGCATGTGTATATGTGTCAGCAGGGAAAACGACCCCTCTACTTGCGAGAATATTGAAGAATTTTAACGAGTGCCATGGTGGTATGTTATCCCAGAGTAAACGAATCTTCTCATCTCGGATTGCACCAATCCCATTTTTCACACGTTCCTCTACCTCTGTGACAAGAGCTTCATAAAACTCGACACAGTGCTCAGTCCCTCGGCTTGATACAACTGGAGCCATTGTCAAGAATCTATCGGCACAGTTCAAAGGACTTGGCCTATTCTTACAAGCTTTTAGCGCTCTTGTCCAGAGGGCTACTGCTCTGCTTGAAAGATCCGCTACTTCCTGAACTCGGTCATCCTCAAGAGTCCGATTGAAATGTGAACCAATGAACTCAATCAGACGCTCAACACCGCGCCGTACATATTCTTGGTTATGAGGGAGCTGTTGTTTATCTATAGGTGGAGTGTCCAAGAGAAAGACTGGAGCACCGGTCATCTCAGAGATGGCATCATACCATCGCAGGACAGTCCCGCAGATATTATTACATGCAAGTAGAATCTGAGGTGTTGGAAGTGATCCAACTGGAACTTCATCTGGTTTTTCAGTAGATCCAATACTCGCTCGCGCGTATGAACAGAGGTCTTGTGAATATCCAAGGTCCTCTGCGTAGCCACAGACAGCTGGGCCAATTTTCTGGGCACCGATGATTGCACCAGCTTGTTCAGGATATACAACACCTAGGTTCATAGCTATTGGAATTTCCACGGGAAACCCAGATGTGACCCAAGCAAGATTACCATTCTCACTTGCTTCCATGGCCTCTAGTCCATTACGAAATGCAATCTGCTGAAGAAGTGCTTGTGTTTCAAGACGCCTGTAGGGTTTTTCTTCACTTGTTCGTTCCTGAGCCATTTTCCAGTTCACTCCAGAGTTTCTATGAAGCTTTGTATACGTGTTTCAATCCGACCACGATCACTGAGTTCGGAATCCAGTGGCACTCGAATGGTCTTCACACCCAATTCACATGCAGCTTTCTCGATAGATGGTGCTTCAAATTGGTCAGGATCGCAAAAGGACTGCTCACAAACAATAAGACCCTGAATTGAAAGATTCGAGAGAAGTCCTCTCATCGCATTCATCCGAAATGAAAGACCTTCATGAGTTGGTTCACCAGGCGCACTCAAGACTGATTTTGCCATCGCCATAAAGGGGTTATCAGACTTAGATGGCGCTCCAGTGAATACAGTTTTGAATCCAAATGAGAGAAAATCCAATACAATAGAAGATTCTGTGAAATCAGGAATTTCATTCATTAAGGAAACAATTGCTTGTGGCTCCACCATTCCACCAGCGATGACTATGCGTGGAGTTTCCAAGGTATCGGGAAGTTTTACTCGTGAGTAATCGCCAGTTAAAATGGCTCCCTTTACAGATTCGATGTTCTCAGTAAGACTCAACTCATCAGCTGCAGTTTGGACGACTGCCATTGATTCCTTAATTTCCGATACCGAGGAGAGGTTTGGGATAGTCAGGAAATTTCGGACAAGGCGAACGAGCTCTGAATAGGAAATAAGTCTTGGATTGACAACTCTTGCTGAGTAGAGGAACTGCGCACCATTGCGAAAGTCTTGAACTAAGTCAACTGCTCCATCATAACCTTCTGTAAGAAATGGTCGATTATAGGTTTTGAAGAGTTTGTCACTGAGGCGTCGTATCTCCTCAGCTAGAAACTTCGTTGTTGATTCATCTTGATTATACCTTGTGACAGGATAAGTTAATCGTAGCACTCTATCATCATGAAAACGGATACGCCAAACATCACCAAGATTCTGGAGAGCATCGCATGTATTTCCAGGGAATAATAATCCAGCAAGAGTTAGAAACTGACCATTTGCACGTTGGCTGTAGAGGTTTCTAATATATGAGCATGCGAAGGTCTGGAGACTCTCTTCAAATCCACTTGAAACTCCAGGTAGTGCACGGATAAGAGAAGGAGTTAGCCCATGTGCTATAAAGAGCTCCAGTGGAACATGGGGATAGATGTAGCCAATAATTTCTTCGCCTGCCTCAACCAGCTCTTTCAGTCCAGCTACGGACTGCTCAATAACTCCTTCATAACTCAAGTTGGATACCTCTCTCTAGAATTGGTAATTCGATTAGTAATATACAACTTCTAACATTCAGTATCTTAATTGTTCCGTTGAACTGGTCAGTTATGGCTTTTTAGGAACAGTAACTATCTTTAGAAGGAAATATGAGTAACCTATGCGCCAAAAGATTGCTGTCCTTTGGTCAAAATTTGACTAAAGATATTGAAAGAGAGAAATGGAGAAGGAAGAATATGAAAGAAATGCTGTGGCATAAGTCAAGATGGCCAGAAACTGTAAAGAAGTCACTGGAATATCCTGAGGAGCCACTCTTTGCAATTTTAGATGATATTGCAGCTGAACACCCGGAGTCGCCTTCAACGATATATTCCGGAGTATCACATTCCTTTGCAGAGGTCAAAGATCACGCAGACAGGATTGCTAATTTTCTATCGAGCAAAGGTATTGGAAAAGGTGACAAAGTAGCGATATTTTTACCAAACACACCACATTATCCTCCAATCTTCTTTGGAATTCTGAAGAGCGGTGCAACTGCAGTCACATGTAATCCATCGTATAAGGCAAATGAACTGAATTTCCAACTGAAGGACTCTGGAGCAAAAGCGGTATTCGTTTTTGACCATCCATCCTTCACACCAACATCCTATGAGGCGCTGAAAGGTACTGATGTTAAAGTTCATGTGATTTGTAGTATCAAGAGATACTTACCGAAAGTGAAAGCAGTTCTTGGAAGCCTCATAGGGAAAATTCCTAAGGGTGATTATTACGAGGAATTCACAGAATTCTATGATGATATCGTCGAGCAATACGAACCAAAAGCTCC
>JAEORO010000224.1 GCA_016840855.1 Candidatus Thorarchaeota archaeon
AAGGTTCTGCTCACAGTACCTCAATCGAATTGTGACATTCTAAGCTCATTCGACTATACAAGTCCCCCTTTGGGAATTGGATATATTGCAAGTTATCTCAGGGAAGTGGGAAATCACGAAGTAAAAATACACGATGGGCTCCTCCAGAATTCTCGGGTCGCAGATTTCGCAGAAACCCTTACTTCTTTCTCCCCTGATGTGGTTGGAATAAGTGGCCAAACAACTCCCTCCATCTACGACGTGTATCAAACAGCAAAAGTGGCCAAGAACCATGACCCGGGAACACTTGTTGTTGTCGGAGGAGCCCACGTGACCTTCCAAGATGAGGATGTGCTTAGAGATTGCCCGGAGATTGATGTAGTTGTTAGAGGAGAGGGTGAATTTACCGCATATGAGATTCTAAGAGAGATTAGTGAAAATCGATGTTATGATAGAGTGCAAGGAAGCACAACACGAGTTGGCACAAAAATAGTCAGAAATCCAGACAGGCCTTATATCACAGATCTCGATAGCCTACCCTTCCCAGCATATGACCTTCTTAACCTTCCAAGATACTTTCCTCATGGTAGTAGAATAGCACCCATGATTACGAGCAGAGGTTGTCCATATCAGTGTATATTCTGTTCATCATCGAGAATTACTGGGAAGCGCTGGAGAGGGCGGTCTGCTGAGAATGTAGTACAGGAAATTGAATTGCTACAAAACAGATATGGTGTTCGTGATGTCACATTTATTGATGATTTGTTCACCTTCGATTACAAGAGGGTTGAGGATATCTGTTCACTGATGACCAAAGGAGTAGAAAACATTGGATGGACTTGTTCATCTAGAGCAGATATCATGGCACGACACCCAGAAATGGCTGACTGGTTAAAGACTGCAGGGTGCCACACCCTCTATATTGGCGCTGAGTCAGGTAGTCAACGAATACTTGATAGAATAAAGAAAGGAATACGACTAAATCAGATAATCAGTGCTGTAAAAAGAGCGAAAGCAGTTGGTCTAGAAGTTGTTCTCTCCTTCATTCTGGGAATACCCGGTGAAACACACGAGGATATTCATTCCACTATTGATTTTGCATGCAGACTGGATCCAGATCTTGCTCAATTCACCATCTGTACTCCATATCCAGGGACGCCGCTGTATGATGAAGCTGTAGAAAATGGATGGATGGCTGTCACAGATTGGTCTCAATTTACTGTTTTAGAACCGACAATGGACATACCAGAGCTCTCTCGAAAGTCAATCAAACAACATCTCACAAGAGCATACTACAAGTTCTATACAAGACCAAGTTTCATCTGGAAGCAGATCAAGATGAAGAATCTCGATATATTTAAAGTAGCATTCAGGAGCGTAGTGAATAAATTGAGGAAGTAAGTATATGTATCCCAAACCCGATGACATGAAATTAAAGTACAAGCTAATGATATGGAGGGTTTGGTCACAATGACAGAACCAGACACTAAAGAAAACATTGTGAATGAGTCCTTCCGCCAATTCATTGAGAGGTCCTATCATAAGGTCAGCATTGACAGCATATGTTCTGAACTTGGTATCTCAAAAGGCGCTGTTTTTCACTATTTCAATTCGAAGTATGACCTTGCGTGCGAGTCGCTGCTTCAAGGATTCAATAAACTTTGGAGTCCTCATCTTAAGCAGATTATTAGTAAGGGGACACCTCAAGAAAAGCTCACACAGTTCATCAGGAGTTCTGTCCAGATGTTCATGGAGCACCCTACTCTTCGTCGGTTCTCCTATGAGATATATGAAGAGGGTGCCAGTAGGATGCAGAGGAATGGCGAGTGGTTGAAGTCATATAAAGAGCACATGAGCCTAGCAACTAAGCTATATGAGGAGTGTGGAGTTACAAATCCCGAGGGAAAGGCTCGTATCTTGATTGCATCCTTAGAAGGGCTCTCATTTTTGTTCTTTTCAGACAGGAGTGAAAAACAACGAGATGCTGATCAAATTTCTAATGACCTTGTGGAAATGTTTGTTCCTTGAGATCTTCAAGAGGTAATTATGACAGCGATATAACTCACTCTGACTTCTAGCACCAGCTCCACATCAAATTATTCACGGACCATATGTCAAAGACCTCACACGAGTGCAGTATCCCCCCACTCTTGAAAGACAGAGTTATAATCTCCTGACATTCTGAGCTTCCAAGGTTAACTGACCATGAAAAGCGAAGATTTGGAAGATTATGCAAAGTCAGAGATTAATGCATCTGCATATCCTGATGACATTCACAGATGTAGTTTCTTTAGATGTCAACAGTGTGAACGTATTGTTCCCTTCGCGATTCAGATTAATTATAGTGCTGCATGTGATGAGGCTCGACCTGCATTGGACTTCGCTGGGACCGTTATTGGAACCTGCCGTGAGTGTGGACTGGCCCAGATTTTGTTCAGCATTAAGAGAGGCGAATATCCGGAGGTGGAACAAGAGCAACCGATCTGTTCCTGTGGTTCAGATACATTCATCCTCTGCCTCTGTGAAAGATATGAGGGAGCATATGGTCTTCAAGGATTTTTTGATGAGGGTGTTATTGCTGGAAAATGTGGGACCTGTGGTAGTCACAGAACATTTCTTTTCACAGACTAGTGGGAGAAGAGTAGCTTTTCTATCAGCCAGATTTTTTTCTACTTAGCTAAACACGAAACCAACATCTCTCACATGACAATTGCTATAATCTGAACAAGCCATAATGGTTCTTGGTAAATCAATTTGACTACAGCTGATTTGAAACAGTTCAATCCCCAAGTAGTCCGAGATGGAACCCTTCAGAGGATAGAAGGTGGTGCTGTACGCTGTCTTACCTGTTCTCATCGATGTCTAATTCATGAAGGGCAGCAAGGCATATGCGGCACAAGAGTAAATATTGGCGCGTCTGTGAAAACTTTGGTTTACGGAAATGTTTCTTCTATCAGTAATAATCCCATTGAGAAAAAACCGTTCTTTCACTTTGCGCCTAATTCTATGGCACTTACTGTTGGGAGTTGGGGATGTAATGCATCCTGTCCCTTCTGTCAGAACTTCGACATCACGAAGCAGAAACCCACCCCAGAGCTGACACGTTTTGTGACACCAGAGCAGTTCATCACTATGGCTAAAACCAGAGGAAGTCAAGGAATTTCTATATCCTTCAGTGAGGCAGCTACCCTTATGCTTGAATGGAATCTGGAGGTGTTTAATCTAGCTAAAGACGAGGGACTATACAATACAATTGTCACAAATGGCTATATGACACAAGATGCCCTCGACATGATGATTGATGCTGGGCTAGATGCTGCAAATGTTGATGTAAAAGGCTGCGAACCTCAAGTTAGAAAGATATGTGGAATTTCTCTTCAGCCAGTTCAGAACAATATTATACATATCATTGAGAGAGGTATTCATGTTGAACTCACAACTCTTGTTGTTCCAAAACTCAGTGATAGCATGGACTGTCTGGGCTCGCTCGCAAAATGGATACTAGACAACGCCGGTTCTAAGACACCTTGGCATCTAAACAAATATCATCCTAGCTATGAATACAATGAACCAGCAACTTCACTTGAATTGTTAACAAGTGCAAGAAATATGGCTAAGAATAAAGGATTGGAGTTCGTCTATATCGGTAATGTTGGCAGACGAGGACTTGAAGACACTCGGTGCCCCAAATGCGGGAATCTTTGTTTTGAACGTCAATGGCTCTCTTCAAGAAATGTCGGAACAGATGCAGATGGCAAATGCATCAAATGCGGATATGATTTAGGGATTCGGATGATTATCGATTGATGTAGATAGCAATGACAATTACTGAGTTTCAGAGCCTATCTGTTGAATGATTTTCCACATAAGCTCCGCTGTTCGTTGCACCATATCCCAGCCAACATTTTCGAGTACAACTTCAGTGAATGAGCGAAAGGATATGTGCACTCGCGAAGAGTTGCTTCTGGAGGAAGATTGTAGGTCATCAGTGAAGTACAAACTAGATTCGCGATGTTGTTACGAGCAATCCGGGTTGTTGTCACAACAGAGATATTCAATGCGGGGCTTCGGCTTGAATTTGCAGGCATAGGTGGAAGTTCATTCACACCAAACATCCTGTCTCTTATAGAATTGGGATTACTCATTATAGTATGAGGAATGAAGGCAAGCTGGAGAACGGGCATAAATCTCTATATCATTTTCATGACCTGCATTGAGGCTTTCTGGATTCTTGGATTGCTGTCAGTAATGCCATATCTTATCGAGCATCCTGTATTCGTGTCAGCATTGCTTATCATACGTTGCGTAGTCCTCATCAGATTCAACTATGTTGAGAGCAGAAGTGCAAGTCAGTTTCAAGATGCAGATTGATTTCTATCTGTGGCAAAATAACGACCCAACATTCATTCTTTCAGAGAGAGAGATCTAATTTTATCCTTTGAAAGGACTATCACAATAATCGCAATAATAGAGAACACTGACCCGATGACGAAAATACCAATGTCCCCATTTACTGGTGTTGTTGTAGGTGACGTAATTGTGAATTTACAGATGAACATATCAAAGTCGCCACCCTTGTAAACATCCTGATATGGTCTTACCAATGGAAACTTGTTGCTTGAGCTTGTGTGACCATACATTATGATACTATTGGTACTACTATCAAGAGCTGAGCCAAAACTATAATCCGACCCGGATCCCCCGTAATATGATACAAATTGAGTTATTTGGCCATCCTCGGTCATCTTGCCAATAAATGCTTCATGGGCCCCATTATATGTTTGATAAGGATTTAGAGTCGTAATGTCATTTGATGAAGTGCTTCCAGTGATGATTAGACACCCATCATTGTCTTCCAACACTCCAAGTACTCCGTCATAACTACTCCCACCAAAGAAAGTTGAAAAATCGATTGAATAATTGGTACAGTTGATTTTTGATACAAACCCATCTGTTTCTCCGCCTGCATAGACAGATTGGTATGCGTTTTTTAGGGGGAACGATATGGAATTGGTTTCACCAACAAAAAGTATGTTATCAGTGCTATCCACACTTAATTCAGTCAGCCCCCATTGCCTATTCCCACCATAGTAACTACTGAAAAGCAGTTCCCGACCATCTGCGCTTAACTTACTTATGTAGTTGTCAAAAGCACTAGCGCTCTTATTACATAGATTGTTTACTTGGGGAAAATCAGAAGAATCTGTGTATCCAGAAACAATGACATTGCCTATTGAGTCCAAAGTCATACTTCTAATATTCTCAAATCCCGTTCCACCAAGATAACTGGAAAAGAGGACATTTTGACCATCAGAACTAATTTTGGTGACAAATACATCTGTCAGGCCATTTTTGTTGGGTTGGTACATGTTTTCTGTGGCCAATAATTCCTCGATGTCTGTACTGCCTGCAAGGACAATATTGTCTG
>JAEORO010000225.1 GCA_016840855.1 Candidatus Thorarchaeota archaeon
CGAACCTCTTTACAACAGTATCGATTTGTTTAGGCAAGGAGTCTTCTAACCGTGTTTTTAGAAGACCTCTATAGACATCGACTGGAGTCCGTGTCAAAGCCCTGTAATCTCCTGCTGTGACAATTCACAGGTTTTGGCATATAAAGGCTGACAAGACACTATTTCCCATATCTTCTGGAGCGGTCTCCATAGGACCTCAGAGCGCGCCATATATCAATCCGACGAACAGCAGGCCAATAGATTTGTGCAAAGTAGAGTTCAGAGTATGCAGACTGCCATAAGAGAAAACCAGAGAGGCGTTCTTCACCTGATGTGCGTATTATGAGATCAGGGTCAGGAATACCATTTGTGTAGAGGTGACTCTCTATGAGTTCCTCGTCAATCTGAGCGGGGTGCAACTCGCCCGACTCAATCTTTTCGCTAATCGCCTTTACAGCATCGACTAGCTCTGCTCGTCCTGAGTACCCTATTGCAACATTGAGAATGTGATCCTCATATTCTTCGGTTTCTTCTTCAGCCTCATGTATTGCTTTCTGAACCTCTGCGGGTAAGAGGTCAACTCTTCCAATAGCCTGTATCCGAACACGATGACGGTGAACATCAGGATTTCCAACCACCTCGCTGAACTTTTCCTTTGCGAGCACCATTATTTCCTCGACTTCTTCCTTACTTCTCTGGAAGTTCTCGATGGAAAAAGCATACAGGGTACAGACTTTCACATTGGCTTCCCACAGAATACGCAATACTTCCATAACTTTGGCTGCACCTTTATGGTGACCAAACCATGGAACTTCAAGACCATGTTTTCTTGCATATCGGCGGTTCCCATCAAGAATAATCCCAACATGTCTTGGAGCCTTGTCCTTGTCTAGCTGTCTGAAGAGATAGTATTCATACAGTCTATACATAGGACCGGATAGATTCAAGTTTACACACCCTGACTATGACACAATTGAAAAAACTCTCTTAATAGAGTTGATGTTTTACAGGAAGATGTACTAAATCATCCCTGCAATCTTTTCAGCTGCGCGTTTCATGTCTAGGAAGATAAGACCAAGTTTTGCGTTTGCAGTCGTAGATACAGTGAGACAAGCATTCATTCCAGCTTGAACTACTAAAAGCCATCCATCTACACCCTTGATATTTACCTGCTCAAGATTCCCTTTGCCAAGTTCTATTGCTGCTTTCTCACCAAGCGTCAGCATAGCAGCAGTCATGGCTGCAACTTTAGCTTCATCCACATCTGTAGGAAGGGCTGATACAATTGGTAATCCTTCAACACTGACGATGGCACAAGCCTCAATCTCGGGAATACTTCCCTGCAGCTCATTCAGGACACCTTCGAGTGTATTTTCGCGGGATTCTCCCATTTGGTCTCACCTGTTATTTGTACATTCTTTTCAGGATGACTTCCCTTGCTATAGCTTGAAATGCCCTCTTAACTCCTACGCCCTGTACTGCGATAGTTTCGTAGATGGGGACATTCCCTCCAAGACCAAGTAAGTCGAGCATCTCATCTCGAGACATCCTGTTTGGTAGGTCACGCTTGTTCAACATGACCACTATTGGAATTTCACGCCCAAGAGCATCTCCGAGGAACAACTTCAGCTCCTCAAAACTCTCTGTATTCTCATCACGTTGATCCGGTGAAGAATCTGCAACAAAGAGGATTCCATCAGTGCCCTGAAGCACAACCTTTCTCTGATGTCGGTGTCTCTTCTGTCCGGCTACTGTAAATACATCGAAAAGCACACGACCTCCTGCAGACATGGGAACATAGTCAAAGAACAGCGTTCGATTTGTTTCATCCTCAATTGCAGTGAACTCGCCTTTCTGTAGTCCTTCTACCTTGCCGTATAACCAACGGAGTGCGGTTGTCTTGCCACCTAGGGACGGGCCATAGAAGACTAGTTTGAGATGAATTCGTCCCTTGTCATCTTTTCGAATTGTAAACACCTCATTGTGTCACTGCAGAGGTCCCTGTACTGGGATGTTGGTTGAGTAAAAGTTCAGTCTAATAAAAGCCTTTGTGGCATAATACAAGTACCGAGAAGGCATTACTAATGGGTTGAACTCATTCAATCCAATATTCATTGAGGTACTGACAAGAGTAGAATCATTAATCCGGAATTGTCATAGCCCACACAGAGTCAGAAGAAGGCATTTTTGGTTGAAGAGAAATCATACTCGTCCGAAGTTCTTCAACGCAATGAAAGTTACTATTTGGCTTTTTAACTACCTTAACTTGCATGAGTTTGTGAAGATTTGTGTGCTTATCTGAAACAGGAATAGCAGCTCCTCAGCACTCCAAGAAAAACTCATCTCTCAAAGTGGATGATTTCGAGGTAATGAATCCTTAGCATGTAACTCTGGATAAAGACTAGATAGTATGAACGAAAACGGGTAATCCAGAGTTGAATGCAACCATTGAATTCAAGAGGGCCATGAAGAGTCGGATTTCCAAAATGAGTCACGACACACTTACCAATCACTTCTTCAGCATTTATGATTCATCGTCCTTCAAAAAATCTTCAAGTTTCGTGTCTAACCATTCTAAGATTTGATAAATCCGTGCTCATCATATGCTTGTCAAATGCTTGAATTCTCAAAAATCTTAAAATGAACATTATGTATAATAAGGTAATGGGGGTAGGATACATGCGTAGAAGGTACGCAGCAGTAATTGTCGCAACGATTGTGATACTAGCTTCTTTTCCGTGTGTTATCTTCAGTACTAGACTCATGAAATTTGGCCCTATATTCTTAGCCGCACCTGAGGGGACAATGGAAACAATACCTGAACAAGACATCATAGATGATTGGATGATGAAGAATGCAACCATCGCAATCGAAATGATGAACAAGTTCCTTAGCGGATATGAGGAATTGCCAACACAAGCGATTAGCTACTGGATTGACGTTAAAGTCGTATATGACGCTAATGCATTCGCATGGGCTACTTCACGTTCACAGATACCTTCTGTCTTTTTCACATCAATGACATGGACTGCGCTTCATTCAGGATTTGGACAGTTTTGGAGTGACATGGACTTCTATGTAGGACTTGACCCCAACTGGTGTGTTCTTGACGTGATTGGTTGTCAGCAACCTTGGGGCAACCTTGGCGAGCTTCTTTCTATGTGGTCCACCAACTCTTATGGATGGCCAGCACCTTCCAGTTGGACAACACGGGGTACTGCACTCGCACCTGCTGGTTCAGGTCATGGTTCAGGCTTTGACTTATTGGTGATGTTCGTTGTTGAGCCACTTCATGCAGGTGTCCTCGGTGTAACTTGGCGCGGCCACAATGCACTGTTAATTAACCTTGCAGCAGTCTTCTGGTGGAGTACGTTTTCTGATTATGGGTTGCCAGGACTCCTCTCACTTATTATGCATGAAACTGGTCATGATTACAGGGTTCAGGGTGATACCTCTTTCGAACATATGGATGTAATGGATTACTTCTGGGGGTTCTTCCATCCCTTTAGTTCATTTTTTGATGAGTATCATCGTTCAATAATTGGAGGAGTAAGATATATGCATTCAGCTTGAACAGGAGGTTATACAGTGACTCTATATGCGTGGGGCATAGCATTCTGGGGAATTGCCATAGCCTATCTTCTCCTTCGAGTAAACTTCCCTGAGCTGAAGTATCCAAGAGGATCACTTGGACATATAAAGCTGAGAACGATTATTAGTGTTCCAGTGGTTGTGCTTTCGTTTGTCTGCATGTATGTCATGTATGTCATTGGAGGAATTTTGACTGGACTGCTTTTTGCTATGTTGGGGTGCCTTATGATAGTAGATATGGGACGAGAGATTATCTTGACGAAACGAAGACAAACTGCGAATTCGGTAACCTAAATATAATATTCTGTCCAATATCTTTGAAGACACCCAAAATTATGATGGCATGTAACCGAAAAAGCGCAGCGATTTAAGTGTCCAACGATAGACTATAAAATATTAGTTTGAGATGAATTCGTCCCATGTAGTCTTTTCGAATTGTAAACACCTCATTGTGTCACTGCAGAGGTCCCTGTACTGGGATGTTGGTTGAGTAAAAGTTCAGTCTAATAAAAGCCTTTGTGGCACAATAGGGTGCTAATGGACGGCTTTTTGATTGATTGAACTAATTCATTCCAACTCTCACTGAATAGTAGAATTGCCAATCTTAGATACAATTGTGTGTGTTATGTATGAACTCACACACGCTCGAGCTCGGCCAAGGCAGATTTCAGGTCTTCTTCATCAAGCTCGCTATCTTTGGGAGATAGTGGCTCAACTGCAAGAAACTTGTCAAGCTCGTCAGCTAGTTGCACACCTTGTTTCTTCATCACAAGCCGGATCAGACCGATGTTCACCTCTGCCTCAGAAACTACACAGAGTACACCTTTCCCACAGGCTGAGGCGAAAATCTTGCCCTCCGAGAACTCAGAAGTGACTATCTCAAGCTCCCCAATCTGCAGGTTCTTGCCCTGCTCCTCACTTGCACAGAAGACCGCACTAGCGATTGCCCCAATACTGTCCACATCTACAGGATAGTAGCTCAGCTTACTAACGTTGGCTATGGTCAGACCTGTTTTGTCAACTAGGATGACCTTTTTTATGCCCTTATCCTGCCTAATGATTTCGGTGA
>JAEORO010000226.1 GCA_016840855.1 Candidatus Thorarchaeota archaeon
ACTCATTCGATATTGGAGTGAATTTTGATCAAGACTTTCCAATTCGTGGATTGGATGATACTCTCGCAGATGTGGAGTATTCATTCGATGGTGGTGCAAACACAAGCCTAATCGATCAAACAGGTGGCCGCTGGACTGCAACAATTTCTACAGCAGGAAAAACTGATGGCACTTATCTACTCTATGTCTATGCTGAAGGATATGCACTCGAGAACCAAAGTTTGACAATAACTGTAAACCTAATTTTCGAAACCCTTCCACTGAATTGGAGCTGGTCAAATACTGATAACATTACGTATACCAACAGTACTAGTCTCTCTATTTCATATCTAATGCAGGATGGGATAACTAGAATATCTGGAGCAACCGTTACTGTAACAATTGAAGGTGTACCCTACGATATGACATGGGATTCTCCTTCTGAAACGTATTGGATTGAATTGACTGGTGGAAACTTCTCAGGTGTTGGAACTTTTACATTGAATGTATCAGCTTCGAAAGTGGGATATGAAGGGCAGAATAGAGCAATCAATATCACCATTCGAAGTGAAACAACTGGTTTGTATTTTCAAGTGGATTATAATCCAGATAATCGGACCATCTCATTCATTGAAACTCTATTCATTCAAGTAACCTACAATTTCAACTCAGTACCTATTGACAGTAACACTGTTGTGAGAGTCTTCTTCAATGGATCTTCTCCAGTATCCCTAATCTACAATGATGGCTCTTTGAAATGGGAAACCACTCTTAGGGGTAGCAACTATCTTGGGGCATGGAATATTATAGTACGAGCAACTGCGGATGGATATGCAACACACGAAAATACGACAGAACTCGTTGTTTATGAAGATACTCCGATTGTTAGCAATTCATGGATAGATTCAGCAGCCACCACGGATTATGTAACAGCAATGCCGCTTAGTATCACTCTAACGATGAGCAATGGTACGCCCATCAATGACGCAAACATATCCTTCACAGCATTCAGTAGTTATCACGAATTATTGAGTGGAGTTGCAGGAGTGTATACTTTCAACATTAACCCCAATGAAACAAGGGGAATCGAGTCATTCACAGTTATAGTTGTAAGAACGGGTTATGTGACAAACCAGATGACTCTTGAACTTACAGTTGAAGCTACAACATCATTAACATTTAGCCACTCTACATATTCAGAATTCGAAGAGTGGGACATCACAATCTCTGCATCATACATGGACACTCACTACAATCAACCAATCACTGAAGCATCCGTAAACATTAGCTTTGGTGGTAGATTCTATGTCCTCCAATACAACAATGTCAGTGAACTATATTATGTGACCATCACATTGGACTTAGCTCCAGGCGACTATACAATTAACGCATATGCATCAGCAGAATATGCAGCATACGCTGAAGACACATCCTCACTCACTATTACAGCAAAAGACACTCTCTATATCACTATTACATTTGCTCCTCCAAGAGTGGTGGCAGGACAATTCATGGAAGTTCGAGCCACAGTCATGTCCAACTATACTGGTACACTGGTAGCCGTCCAAGGTGAACCGATATATTTCGCGATAACAATCACCTATGCCAATGGAACAATCATTCACTATGAAGATGTCACTATGTTCGATACTACGAATAGCGAGGGTGTTGCGACCTACGGATTTGATGTACCTCAAGGGCAGATTGAATCGTTGACAGCAAAAGCCACATTTATTGGGACAAGAGAGAGGTGGAGTGCTGAAACCACTGAAACCACAGGAGTTGAGGTCAGCATCTTTGCACTTGTGTTCTCGTTTCTCACAAGCGAAATAGGACTCATGATTATTTTCTCCATAGCACTTCTTGGCATTGTGGCTACAGGATACAATCGTGGAGTCAAGCCGAGGAAGCGAGCTGCACGGCGCAACCTTGAGAATCAGCTTCAGATGTTCAAAGACCTTGAAACAGTTCGACACTTCATGGCGGTATATCTGGACCGAGGGACATGCGTGTTCTATCATCCCTTCACGGAGGAGAGGATTCAACCAGACCTGATTAGTGGATTCATAGCAGCTATTACTAGTGTGTACGGCGAGATCAAGGGAGATGGTGTTAGAGGGACTCTAGAAGAGATTCAGTATCATGGACTTCGCCTCAATAGCTATAGTGGGGAGTACATCATCGGTATCCTCATACTGGAAGGTGAAATGACACCACTTCTCAGGGAAAGGCTGCAATTCTTTGTGGAGTTGTTTGAGAATCAGTATGACCAAGATCTTGATGGTTGGACTGGTCTCGTAGACTGCTTTGATCCGGAGTGGGTGGTTTCCACCCTTAACTCGGCATTTAACTATGCTTGGCACCTTCCACACAGATTCGGACCCACACAGAAAGTGAACAAGACTGATACTAAGATTCTGGATTACATAAGCGCAGCACGTGATGACAAGAATGAGTTCTACATTAGAAATCTCTTGACTCCTTTGGCTGAAATGCTTGAAAAGACTGAAGCTGAGGTTCTGGACAGGTTGCTTCTATTTCAAGATAGAGGAATAATAGTGCCAATTGGTGTACAGACCATCCTTCAGCGACAGGGATTGGCTCTTGTGAATGGTTCAGAACAACCACTTCAGGAACCTCCAGCAAAGGTGAAAAAAGAGGTAACCAAGAAAGAACCAGTACCGGACAAAACATTACCTGAACCAGTCGAAGAACTTGAGTTTGAGGAACTGGTAGAAAAGACTGTGGAAGAACCTGTTGAGAAAAAGGTTACTGAACCTGAACCAGAAGTAGACGAAATGGAAGCCTTTGTCCAAGATGTTGAATCGCTTCTTGTCGAACAGTCAAAAGAGAAAAAGAAGAAAGACGACGAATTGGAAAAATTCGCAGATGAGCTAAGAGATAAGATTGGAGAAGACGAAGACACCAAAGAATAGTTTATGCATCCATCACAGACCTTTAGGCTAAGAATACTTATGTACTCCACATAATTGACTCACACTGTGCATAGAATTGCCTTGGGATATCATTAGCTATAACATAATCGACAACCGCATTCTTCATGTGGAGATTACAACTCCATTGATTGAGTTCATGTACCTTAAGATTGATGATGTGAAGAAAGCTTGGGTGGGATTTCTTGGCCAGTTCATAGTAGACCAACCAGGGATAGAAATGTCTTGGGAGATGGAGCCACGAGATGATAATGCTTTGGTCACAATTAAAATCGCTAAGACGGGGGATCTCCCACAGTTCAGTAGTGAAGAAGCTAAAGGCGCAATTGATGCAATCGATGCAGTTGATGAGCTCTTTGAACGCTCATAATCTAATCAATCACTAACTTGGGTGTTGTTCGTATTCCATCATCTAGAATGGTTACTTTTTTACATGAGGCAAGCATATTTTTTGCAGCTTCGAGTCCCTCTTGAGGATCTTTTACTGCAGTGCAATGAAATCGTTCCTCAACAAGTGAATCTCGTAATCGGCTACAGATGACTACATTTCTTGTCCTCAAAACATTCCAGAAGAACCGAGCCTTTTCCATCCCAAATTCATAATTTGTTTCAGCAGCAGCTATGATATCTTCGTCAGTTGAATATTCCGACATGCCATGAAGGAATCCTTTGGCACCTACATCTCTACTACACTCTGCAACAAGCACAATTGATCCACCATGCTCCGTCACTTCGTAAGCAGAGTACAAACAATCAATCGCATCATATAGTGTCAAGTCATTAGGCGAACCACCTGCACTGACAATGGCAATATCTGCATGTCTACTGTAGTCAGCCTTTGCTAAACCCGCAGCTGACTTAACACCAGACATCCAAGAAGTAAATGAATTGCCAGCCATGATATGAGCTAGATTCCCCTGCCAGTCTGATACAACATTCACAATGAAATCTAAGCCAGCAAGCTGGGAGATTTCTAACATATCCTTGCAAGATGGCGTTTCCAATTTGAATTGGCCTATCTGTTTTGTAGCTTGAAGCTTTGTATTTCGGTTAATGGTTCTACGTCCAGAAACGCTTGGTATAACGGACATTCGTCCACCAGTCGCGCCATAGAATACATCAGGCTGAATTTCGCCCAAGCCAATTTTCATGTCAGCACATAGATAGCCTTCGTTTATTTGGACAGGTGTTGAGTAGGTGGGAGTGTCACCGATATATTTGAGAGATGATTTACTATTGGGATTATGAAGCATGAGTGAATGACCTCTAGACTCTGGGTTATCCAAGAAATCATCAACCTCTGTCTTCGAAGTCCGTTCGGTTATGGGATAAATGACTATTACATTCTCGGGGTTGGATGCAAATGTTTCCACACTTTTTAGAAGTGAGTGTAAAAGCGTATTTACAACTGAGCGATGTTGCACTCTATTGACAACAATGGCAATCGAGTCAACTTCTGAAATCATATGAGAGAACGGTCGAGAATCCAATGGTGATTCTATCACTCGTAACAGCTCAGAAGCAGTATTAGGATGTGTGGTGACAGTCTGTGGAACAATCTGTTCAATGGAGAATCTTTCGCTTAGGTCCAACGGAAGAGACCCCTCTCCATATCGTACATCCACTCTCATTTCCGTTCACTCTGTTCTCTTGTAGGTTACTCACCTCTTAAAGTTACCATCACTCTTTAGGGAATGTTCATATCTAGTAAATGAGGGATTGAATCAATAGGTCAGATCAAAATGAGGACTGCAGATAGATTACTGCTACTTTCAGTGGTCATCCTCTTGGTCTATCTGATTCTGAGTTTTTTGTTTCCTGATCTGATCAGCCCATTTGGACTAGTCTATAACTGGCTTTTAGATGTTTCAACCGTACTTGGTTATGCAGGGGCATTTTTCATATCAGCAATCGGAAACGCAACCATACTATTTCCCTTTCCGTACATTGGCGTAGTATTCATACTGGGGGGTCTAAGAGATGAAATTACTATGAACTTCATTTTCGACCCTTGGGTAATAGGCATAATAGCAGGTATTGGAGCTATGCTTGGCGAGATGACTGGATACCTTATTGGATATGGTGGTGGAAGATTAATTGATGAGAGTCAAACTTGCTCATTCAAGAGGTTCGTTGACTCACACCCCAGAGCTACACCATTGGTTGTCTGGTTTCTTGCTGCAACACCAATTCCTGATGATATCTTAGTCGTTCCTCTGGGAGCAGCTCGCTATTCTTGGTGGAAGGTAGCTACTTCACAATTGATTGGTAAAAGCATGTTCCTCATGGGTATAGCATGGACTGGAAGGATAGGTCTTGAGGTTGTGGGAGCAATCATCGGAAGTATAAACCCTGCAGGGATTATGTCACGTATTGTTGAAGTGGTAAGTCTTCTACTGGTGGTTATAGCAATTTATCTACTTGCGACGATAGACTGGAACTCATTAATGGGAAATAATGCAACTAAGAATTAAGCTCACTCTTCTTCATCAGAAGAACGAGAACCCTCAAGGAGTTTCTTCCCAGCTTTTGTCAAAGAAACGAATCCATCCTGTAACATCTTTCCAATGGTTGCGACATTAATAGAGCTCAATGATATTGGAATTTTGACCATGCCTATATCATTCATCTCGCTAAGTAATTGCAGATATGCTCCTAGTCGATATAGTGCAAGGAAGCCAACGCAACCGAAGAATGCTCGTTTGACACCTTCAGTGATACCTTTTTTCGGGTCTTCAAATTCATCAAGAGCTCGCTCAATCTGCAAGAAAGAACAGCACATTGTTTGAGCGTTTTCATCAGGTTCATCCATGAAGTGTCCGGGAGCTTCCAAAAGAAACGGATCACGAACAAATCCTTCAACTTTCAATCGAGATTCCTCATCAGGGATAGACCACCAAGATCTAAGATGGTCATCTGACAGAGGTTGTACTTCAAGTCCTTTATCAATCTCAGCGTCTTTGAGTTCTGCAGGAAGAAACGAGTGCCAACCAGGAATCATCCGAAATGCCGTTTCTGAATGGAGATCAACTCGTCTGGAGCAGTAATGGACCAAGTCATAAATGGCATATTTTCTTGACCCATCGAGATATACAAAAATTGGTTCATAGTCAGCTTCATGTTCAGGAACAGCTTGATAGTCCCACACGAAGAAATACTGAAGACAAACACCACCACCAAAGCCCTTCTGTTTTACAACTCGACCGAAGATTCCAACAAAATCGGTCTTACGCAGCGCATCACGGGTTGAGTCAGGCATAACAGTACTAAGCGTGTCAGCAAGAATCCGATCACCTGTCACAATTCCCTGAGTTCGAGGAAGGTGTGCTTCAAGTAGATTTTTATCGAACTCTGCTGAGAGACCTTTCTCATGTTCCTCAAACCTTAACTTATGGAGAGGGACTTTGATACCTAATCTATCAGTATACTCTTTAGTTACCAACCTGCATTGACCTCTTCTCTGAGTGACGTGAAGCACATTATAGAGATTATGCAATAGAGACAAAAGTGGAGTCTTGTGCTACAAGACCCCTAAAAATCTCATGCAGGTTTGAATGCCAAGTAAGTCTTACCTGACTTACCTTTCTCATAGTCCAGCTTGAGAGGAATTCCGATCTTCACTTCTTGAGGTTTTAGCGGATCAAACCCAAGAAGTCTTGCACTGATTCGAGTCCCTTCTTCAAGCTCAACTATAGCCACGTAATATGGTGCTTCTTCTGCAAACTCATCAGGAGCTATATGAATTACTGTGAAAGAAATGAGTTTTCCATTACCACTGACTTTGGCCCAGTCCATGTTACTGCTTCCACACCCATAGCAACTACCCGATGGAGGAGCAATGATCATCCCACAGTCCACGCACTTATATGCCTTGAACATACGCTCCTGTATGTTCTTCAAATATTCCTCTACTGTTGGTCTTTCACTCATACATCTCCCCTCCGCATTACAGTCACTACACATGTAGCACCAGTACCTCCAAAATTATGGACAACTGCTGCATCATGTTTAGCTACCTGATTTGGTCCTGCATCACCAATCAGTTCTCTATATGCAACAACAGCTTGTTTTACTCCAGTAGCACCAACAGGATGTCCGACTGCTTTGAGCCCACCCATAGGATTGATTGGTCTATCACCATCGAGGGCAGTCACACCATCGCGAACTGCTCGTGCACCTTCTCCTGGTCTGAAGAAACCAATATCCTCACTGGCAATAATCTCAGCAATTGTGAAACAATCATGAACGATAGCAAAGTCCATATCCTTAGCCTCGAGTCCTGCCATCTTATATGCAGCCTTGCTTGCTTCGACTGAGGCACTAAAAGAGGTCAAATCTTTGCGATCGCAAAGGTTCATTGATGCAGAAGCTTGACCAGACCCAGTTATTTTCACTGGTAAGTCCGTGTACTTCTTCGCTTTGTCATTTGACGTAAGTACAAGTGCCGCAGCTCCATCTGATATAGGAGAACAGTCAAAGAGTTTCAAAGGCCAAGCAATGTAGCGTGGTGTCAATGCCTTCTCCAATGTAATTTCCTTTTGAAATTGTGCCAAAGGATTTGTCGAAGCATTCTTGTGAGCCTTTACAGCAACGAGTGCCATATCCTCTTCTGTGGTACCATATTTTTGCATATGTGCAACTGCTGCAAGTCCAAAGACACCAGGAAATGTCAGACCAATACTGGATTCAAACTGGTCATCAGCTGCTGCCGCAAGAGCTTCTGTCGCACCACTTGTGGACACAGAGGTCATTTTCTCAACTCCAGCGACAAGAACTGTGTCGTACATTTCAGATTCAATCGCCATTACTGCAGCGCGTAGTGCTGTTGCTCCAGACGCACAAGCAGCCTCATGACGTGTTGCTGGAAGTCCTTTGAGACCTGCAAAGTCAAGTAATAGCGGAGCGGTGTGCCCTTGATGGATTAGCATCTCAGGGATAAAACTACCAATGAAGGCAGCCTGAATATCCTTCTTAGGTACACCCGCATCAATAGTAGCCTTGTTCACAGCTTCGGAGAAAATCTCTCTGAGAGTCACACCCTCAAGAGCCCCAAATTTCGTCTGAGCTGCACTAACAATGTTCGTGTTCTTTAGTGGCAACTAGCGATTCCACCTCTCAATTTTACTAGCTGTCACGCAAAAAACGAGTACAAAAATGTAGAGGCGTGAGAGCTTTTTCATCTTTTCAAGGGTTAAATTCCGAAAAGAAAAATCGTCAGTTGTTTACGTGATTAGCTAACTTTTTGTTAACTCAGTCTCTGCTGGAAATGGTGACTCCAAGATGATACTGCCATTTGTGCTTGGATATTTGATAGGTAGATATGTTGGGAGGAAAACACTGAACATTATCATCGGATTACTCTTGGGTGTGGCTTTAGGGTTGGGTGCCACCTATACACTCATTCCTCTAATGTACCCAATTTTCACTGGAAACGCAGGATTAGTAGTAGTTCCAGAACTCCGTTCTATTGGTATAATGATTCTCATCCCTGATTTTGTCGTCTATACTGAAACTGTATACATGTTCACTCATTCATACATCATTGATCTTGCATTTACATCGATTGGAGCCATCGCTGGCGCACTCGGTACATGGTATGGCTCAATTCATAGGCTTGACAAAAATACTACTGTCTTTGACTAGTTTTGGATGAATATAATGTCCAGTCCGAAGACATAATAGGATGTAGCGATTGGCCTATGCCGATTGACAATGGACTTCTCACTGTCTGAAAAAGAACAAAAGCTTTGGGAGAGAGCCAAAGCATTCACAGCAGAGCATATCACACCTCGTGCTCAAGAACTTGAAAAAAAGGGCGAGTTCCCGAAGGATGTTGTCCAAAAAGCCTATGAAGCAGGCCTGATGAACCTTCACATACCAACTGAGGCGGGAGGTCCTGGGCTTTCACTGCTTGCCGAAACATTAGTTTCAGAGGCGACTGGGTACGGATGTGCAGGATTGGCAACGACAATAATGTGTAATAATTTAGCATTCACGCCTCTAGTGATAGGCGCAACGATTGAGCAATTGCAGACTTATATTGAACCACTGATTACAGGGAAAGAGGCTAAATTTGGAGCATTCTCTTTAACAGAGAGAAAAGCCGGTTCTGACGCAGCTGCTGTTGCCACAAGGGCTGTGCGTGATGGCGACGAGTACGTGATCAACGGAATGAAATGCTGGATTACAAACGCACCAGTAGCTTCACTCTTTACTGTATTCGCATCGACCCAGCCAGAGCTTAAACACAAAGGCCTTTCTGTTTTCATGGTTCCGAAGAGTAAGAACGTGAAAATCGGCCATATTGAGAATAAGGTAGGCCAGCTTAATTCCATCCAAAGTGAAGTGATCTTTGAGGATGTTCGAGTACCTAAAGATTGTCTTGTAGGGAAAGAAGGTGATGGTTTCAAAATTGCAATGATGACTCTGGACAAAACAAGAGCAGGAATAGCTGCGATTGCAACAGGAGTGGCGCAACGTGCTGTAGACGAGGCAGCAAAGTTTGCTAATATTCGACACCAATTTGGACAACCGATTGGTGCCTTCCAAGGCATTAGCTTCACACTTGCAGACATGGGAGCTAAGACAGCAGCGGCAAGATGGCAAACTCGTTATGCTGCTTGGATGGCTGACCAAGGATTGCCTAACTCAAAAGATTCTGCATTTGCAAAATTCTTCGCTTCTGACACTGCAATGCAGAATGCCATTGAATGTGTCCAGATTATGGGTGGCTATGGGTATGTAGAAGAATACCCTGCTGAGAAATTAATGAGAGACGCGAAGCTTCTACAGATTTATGAGGGAACAAATCAGGTTCAACGACTTGTCGCTGGAAATGTAATCCTTAAAGAAAGCGTTAATCTTGATACAGGCTTCCGATTCAAGTATGATGGGCGTGATGCTCCTACAATGTAAGAATAGTTGACCGTGTAGTCCTGCACGGTCTTCTTTTCTCTATTATTTTCAAAACAAATCTATGGTTACTTACTTAAGAGAGATTTACTCCGACCAAGTCATCACTGACTGGAGATTCACACTCTTGGGCGAGAACGAAACGTTATGGACAATTAAGAATCGTCGAGCAATAAGAGACTATGACACAAACAAGGACGTTCCGGATGAGCTAATATACAAAGTTCTTGAGGCTGGCGGATATGCACCAAGTGCAGAGAATCAGCAACCTTGGCGTGTCATTGTTATACGTGACAAAAAGATTCAGGAGTTTATAGGTCAGATTGCTGTTGACCGAACGATCGAGCTATTCGGACGAGCTACACCTCGCGAAGAGCTAGAGCGGCGACTCAGCTATATTGAATCTAAAGTAAGTCTGGAACGGACAATTGATATTTTGATCAGTGGCCAGCGGTTTGAATACATCAAAGGAAAATCAGAAACCAATGGAGCACCAGTTCTTCTTGTATTGGCTATTGATCAGACGCACGTTGGAAATTCACAAGCAACCCTTCGTGGAACAGGGGGAGTTTATGGATGGTCATCGCCAAGACACGCAGTCATTGCAGGGTCTATGATGATGCAAAACATGGCTTTGGCAGCAACAGCTCTGGGTCTTGGCAGTTGTGTATCCTCTGTTCAGCTGGACCATTTTGATGATGTCGGTGCAATTTCAGAGAAACTGGGAATTCCCTTTCCGCATTGGGTGCCAATCCTATGCCTAACATTAGGTTACGCAAAAAATGAAAGAACGCTTGGACCGCCAAGACAGGCGCCTGAGGAAATTGCTTTTTTGAACAAATGGGGTAATGCTTTCAAGGAGGGCAAGAAATGAGTGAACTAGAACTTCTTAGAAATAGCTTTGTGGCATTCTTAGATGGCTTATGGTGGGGGCTTCGTGACAATACAGGACCTCTTTCCATGTATGAAGGGTACATTAGAGGATTCAAGCAAATTGGGTTCGAAGCTGCAGAAACAAATAATGGTAAAGGCCCTAATACCGCTGCTGAGATTGCTGGAAGACTTTTTGATGCAATAGGACTTGACACAGAAGTCGAAGATAGAAAAATCATTGTGAAGTCATGTCCAGTCTGGAACAGAATTCTTGAGAGAGGTCTTGAATACGCATTTCATGTTGAAGAGATTTGTTGGATTCCAATGCTGGAAGGAATTGGCGAGAGAGTCGGTGCAAAACCAACTATGGAGTCAGACCTAAGACTCATTCATATCGAACACTCAAAGATTGAGTATAAGAAGAGTAAAGCGAAACGAGCATTCGAAAAAGGACAGCTGTCAAAGAAAGATTATGAGAACCAAATAATCTTGATTCAGAAAAGCATGGACAGTTTGCCTAAGGTCGGTGTGTACAGATTTGATTAAGCCAAAAGATGATTGAAAAAGGTGGGCAAGAACAAATGGAGAATCTTGAGAAAGCTGGACTTGCCGTCAATTATAACAAGATTCCAGAAACAAAACCAAAGACGCTTCCCAAACGAGTTCATATCTGGGACGAAACTCTTCGCGATGGAGAACAAACACCTGGTGTTGCACTCACAATAGATGAAAAGATTGAGATTGCTAAGAAACTCGATGAGGTTGGAGCGGCGATTGTCGCAGTTGGTTTTCCTGCTGTAAGTAGAGAGGAGAAAAAGGCTGTTGCAGCTATTGCTAAGGAAGGACTTGCAAAAGCATCTGTTGCAGCACCTGCACGCGCTGTAATTTCTGACGTACAGGCATGTGTAGAAGCAGGAGTTAAAGAAGTTCCAATTTTTATTGCCACATCTGACTTCAGACTAAAGTATCAGCTGAGAATGACTCGTGATGAGATGCTTGAGCGTCTTACTGAATGCATAGAATATGGGAAAGAACATGGTCTCACTATTGATTATATAGCAGAGGACGCGACACGCACTAACATGGAATTTCTGTGTGAAGCATATAGAACAGCTATCGATGCAGGTGCAGATAAAATCTGTATCGCAGACACAGTGGGATTTGTGCGACCAGAGGTCATGAAGCACATTACAAGAGAGATCAAAACAAAACTGCGGACCAAATCAAAATACAAAGTGCCTCTCGCAGTGCATTGCCATGATGACTTTGGTCTGGCAACAGCAAATACGTTGGCGGCTGTTGAAGAAGGAGTGACATTTCCACAGGTCTGTGTTAATGCCTATGGAGAACGAGCAGGGAATGCAGCCTTTGAAGAGATTGTCATGGCTCTTGAAGAGCTCTATGGAGTTGATACTGGAATTGAAACTGAGAAGCTCTATGGACTATCCAAACTTGTGGAACGCTATTTTGTCGTACCTTTGCCACTCCATAAGGCAATCAGTGGCGACAATGCATTTACTCACTCTAGCGGCATTCACTCACATGGTCAACTCACTCATTCAATGACTTATGAGCCAATTAGTCCAACTCGAGTAGGAAGACGTAGAGAGTTTCATCTGGGAAAATTCGTAGGAAGGCATTTTGTTGAGTATTTACTAAAGATGGGTGGTGTGAAAGCCACACCTGAACAAGCACGTGAGATAACAGAACGTGTGAAGCGCACTCATGAAGAACAAAAGAAAACTCAATCCAAAGTTGCTTTTGACAAGATAAAGGGAGAACTGAAAGACCTCAGAACAGGTGTTTCTGAACGTGAGTTCTGGGCTATCGTATTTGACGTAGTCTAAATTTTAGATTGTGACTTGCTCAAGGTTTAATGGATTTACGCAGTCTTGATAGAGGGTTTAGAGATAGTTGATTCTCGCAAAATCTCGATAGACCGATTCACTTTTCCACATATTGGAATAATAGTAATTTATGACCGATGCGTGGAGTGAGATAATGAGAGATGCAGCAGAAGGTGTTTCAGGTGAATACGTCATAGAGAGAGAGGATGGGAGAATAGAAACCCTTCAGGTCAGTGACTATGTCAAACTTTTCTCGGAGTGGGATGAGCTTGAACGCCAAGCAATAAAGCATGCAAAAGGAAAAGTCCTGGACATCGGGTGTGGTGCGGGTAGGGTTGCACTATATCTTCAAGAACTTGGCCATGAGGTTGTTGGTATCGATTATGCTCCGGATGCAATTGCGGCGTGCAAAGTACGGGGGCTGAAAGATGCACTTGTGATGTCTGTGAACGATTTGAAGTTCAACGCGGAAACTTTTGATACAGTAGTAATGTTTGGAAATAACTTTGGGATTGCAGGTGGGGAGAAACAGACACTATCAATGCTTCGTACTCTACATAAAATCACAACATCTAATGCCATAATACTTGCAGGTAGTGTAGACGCTGTGAACACTAGCAATGAAGACCATTTGAAATATCACGAGATGAATAGATCAAAGAACAGACCACCAGGCTTAGTAAGAATCAGAGTAAAGTACAAGGAGTATGTAACTGATTGGTCAGATCTCTGGTTAGTAACTCTAAATGAGCTAAAGATACTCACTGAAAAAAGTGGATGGCTAGTCAGCAAAATATACCAGACCGGTAAGATTAACCAACCAGCATACGTTGGAGTTCTAAGCAAGAAGTGAGTATCATGACCATCTATGCGCTTGGAGATAAAATACCAGAGATTGCATCTACAGCATATGTTCATCCACAAGCTTCGGTCATCGGAGATGTGAAAATTGGACAGCGTGTGTTTGTTGCACCCATGGCTTCAATTAGAGGAGATCGAGGGAAAATCGAAATTGGTGATGAAACAAATGTACAGGATGGAGCCATAATCCATTCAGATCCAAGTTTTGTGACTAGGATTGGACGCCGTGTAAATATTGGCCACAACGCAACAATCCATGCTGAATGCATTGAGGATAATGCTGCCATTGGTATGGGCGCAGTCCTAATGCTTGGCAGTAAAGTAGCAGAAGGTGCAATGATCGCTAACTCAGCTCTTCTTCATTATAAGGCCAAGACCGAGCCAAACAAAATCTATGCTGGAGTTCCTGCAAAATATATGCGAAACATCGACCCCAAAAGTGATGCTAGACAAGCGATCGATGAATATCTAGACTCATATGTCACCTTAACGAACGTGTATAAAACAGACCTCAGAAAAATTCATGAATAAAATAGTCTTAGACCCATAAGTTTTTCAGTAATATTAACAATAGTTAATATATGAG
>JAEORO010000227.1 GCA_016840855.1 Candidatus Thorarchaeota archaeon
CAGATACAGAACTGACTTTGATTGAGGCAGCACTTCCTTCTCCATGTCTTGATTACATGGTCTATACATTCCTATATTCAGATTCATCTGGAAGTGGAATAACAAATGATACTTCCAATGTGATAATAAACGTAGATTTTGTTGGAGTCACTGTTGATATATCGCAGGTGGACATCTGGGAAATTGATAGTAGCGGAAGACCGGGTGAATATTCTATTGGATTAAATAATTCAATACTTGGAGGAACAGGTATCTTTTCCATGAGAGTCTTCATCAACTGGTCTGCTGGGATTTATCCGTTTTATACCAACAGAGCGGATTTAATCTCTGTAAGAGTACTTCCAAGAACTGCCATACTTTCAGTCATACCTCCTACTAGCATTCCCTTCGGTGAGAATGCTACATTCTCGTTTACATATGAAGACACGACGGGAGGCACCTCCAGTCCTATCACATATAATGCCTTAGCGATGACGATGTCACTGAATGTGCCAGATTTCACAATGACATACAACTCGCTGGACAGACTATATACAGTTTCATTCAACACAAGTCAGCTAGGTGCTCCATTAGGACAGAGATTATTGATACTAAGTCTTACTTGGAGTGGATTACCATTCTATTCAAATGTCACTGGACGAGTTATTGAAATTACGCTGATTGAAAGGCAGACACTTCTAACATATCCTACTCCTCCTGAAACACCCTATGGTAACAATGTCACCTTTAGTGTTACATATATTGACATCGCAGGTTCCGACTCGAAAGTTGTCTTAGGAACCATAATTAAGATATATGACGGACCAACAGAAATTCCGTTCAGTTATGTTCACATCATGCATGTAGGATCAGGAGAATATCAAATCGAACTGAACACATCCTATTTTAGCCAACCGGGGCTATATTCGCTTAGAATTGAAGCCTCGTCGGGACAATTTTACTACCAGGCAAGAAGTACTACAAAAAGCCTTGAGGTCAATTATCGGACAACATTGTTGACCGCTGAGCCAGTTGGATCTGTTCCATATAATGCCTCATTTACTATTATTCTGCATTATCAGGATCTTGATTCACTTGTACCGATAAGAAATGGTACAGGGGTTGTAACTAATTTAGAGATTCTGAATGGAACTAGTTGGAAGTTTACATGTTCTTGGAGGGCTACGCTACAAAACTATCTTCTCACAATCGAAACATATAACCAAGTGCTTGAACTAGGTAAGACCTATTATCTCTGGTTGAATTTCAGCTCAGAATATACAATACCGTTCTATGATTGGGCTGATGTTTTGGTGCCCTTCCAGATGCGTGAGAGGGACACCAACTTGGTCTTGATTTCAGCGCCATCGCAGACATACTATCAGAATTATGCGAACTTCACTATCTTATTCAGAGATGTGTTAACATCATCAGGCATCACTGGCGGTTCAATTTCACTGTATTTCGGATTAGAGCTTCTTCAGCCCTCAGTAGACTACACAATCATTGAAGTGAGTGCTGGCAGGTACACAATTTCAGTAGATACAGCAGTTTTTGGCAGTACTGGAAGTCACACACTGCTGGTGATTGCAGACTGGTCTGCTGGATCTCCATATTATCATGATGCACAAAAGAACATTATTTTTTCAGTCATTGAAAGACCAACAAATGTTGAGATAATATTTCCACCGAGCAAAACATGGTATCTTGACAATGTATCATTAGATTTCGCTTTCATAGATATGTCAACAGGTCAAAGAGTGAACATTGCACTCGCAGACATCAAAGTATACAGCGGGCTTACACTTCTTTCATATGGTGAATATGTCATTCAACCAATTGGTTCGATATACAAGCTCCAAATCAACTCCACAGTGATTAACGCTAACCTGGTGAGCAATTGGAACATAACAATTGAAGTTGATTGGACAGCCGGTGCACCATTCTATAAAGATGATACAACCTCTGTTTTTGTCAGCACAATAGGTAGGATTGGAACTATTGAGCTGAGTCAAGTTGAGGAAACACCATTTGGAGATACCATGAACATTAGCTTGTTGTACACAGATCAGAGAACAGGGTTACCAATAGAAGGCGCAACCATTGTTCTTGATTGCGTCGAAGTGCCGGGTCTGACTGAGGGAGTCGATTATTGGGTGCAGATGGGAACTGGTGTGGATTCAGGAAAATATAGAATTCTTGTTAGCACTGCATGGCTGGGAAGCCTTGGAATCTTTACCTTTGATATTGAAGTGCAATGGAGTGCAGTAGTAAGTCCCTACTATAGCAATATTATGGTAACAGGAGTAAAGGGAAGTGTTCGCGCAATTCAAACATCTGTTTCTAGCGATTTGCCATCACCCTCAGTAGTAGCATTCTATGAGGACATTTTCTTCTTAATTCAATTCACAGATACAGACCATGGAATTTCGATTAATGGTGCAGAAGGACAGATTTCTGTGAGGTATGGAACAACGGGTCCAGAACCATCATCTTGGTCAGTTCAAGCACTAGGTGGAGGACAATATAATATTACATTGAGCATGATGGATTCTTTGAGTGTAGGACTACAATCTGTAACCGTTACAATCAATCATTCACCCTATCAAATTGCTCAGACATCTGTAGTGTTTGGGTTAAGGAATAGAGTTGCTGGATTATATGCTGTTGTTGCACCTACAAACTATGCAGGGTATGCAACATCTGTCACAATATATCTTGTTGATTATGACGCTAATGACAATCCACTTCCAGGAGCAACTCTAAACCTAATTTGGGGAGATTCTTCGTCATATGTAGATCTTGGTGACGGTAGCTATAATGTAACACTCCAGACTGGAAATCTGAATTTTGGCTCTCAAACTTTAACTGTACAAGCTAATATGTTACATTATTCAACTACTTCGCTGAATGTAGAGATCAACCTTCTTGCAGTGCCCTCAGAGTTGATAGTCACTTGGAGTGGACCAAGAGGTGGCAGTGAGATATATTGGGGTGAACCCCTAACTATTTACGCAGCAATCAATGATACTCTTAGGAATCAGACGGTTTCAGTAGCGACTATTACCTATGACTGGGTTGGTGGATACGATTCATTTCTGCCCTCAGGAATGACTGGCAACTACTCAGCGATTCTTGATACTAGCTTGGGTGCAATATCAGATACAACCATTGTTTTGATTGAGGGAAGTGCACCAAACTATATTGATGCATCATATCAGCTTGTCTTCAGACTTTTGCCGAGACCAATGGAGGTTATTCCAGAAGAAAGCAAGTATGTCTTTACAGTTCCTAATGGAAACACTGCTGAAGTAATCGTTTACTTGCAAGATTTACTTGATAGCAATCTTGTGACTGAAGCGATACTTTCAGCAAGTTGGGTTTACGATACCAATCTAACATTGATTGAGATTCCAACCGATCCCGGACATTACAAACTATCAATCCCAACTGGGTCAGCTGGTTCTGGAAGCTACGAAATTTGGATAGATGCATCAAAAGAAAACTACGGTGATTCATCAGCAACTTTGATAATGGCAATATCAAAAATCCAGATGGTTGTATGGCTAGATAATACCACTGCCACCTATGAATATACTTCGTTCTATTGGTCAGAGATTGTTAGAATTGGAGTCTATGTTCTTGCACCAGCCCTTAATGCGTCCTATCCATTCTCCACAGGGTTGAACGGTCTGATCGTTACTTGGGCTTCACCAGAACTTGCCGCAAATGGAACTCTCGTGAATGGAGTCTTAATAGGTGGACCAGGGTATTATTATTATGACTTCAATACTAGCCAAGGAATCGCAGCGCTTCATACATTCATCATCTCAGCAAACCCACCAGATAATGATTATGAACGAGCAGACAACTCTACAACGATATTCGTGAAAAATCTAGAGGCATCCATTATTTCACCAGGCGCGCCTGAATTTGTTTGGGGATGGACAGGTCTAGTTAATGTCACATATTATGACATCTTTCACGCACAGGGTATGCAAGCTGATTTCTCTGAATTCTCATGGGCTGGTGGATATGGTAGTGCTATCTATCTAGGTGGAGGAGTTTATGGTATACCAATTGACTCAGCAAAACTCAGACCAGGAACTTATGCCATCACAATTGAATTTCGTAAGGCAAACTATGAGGATGCAGAGATAACGATTAGAATCCACATTGCGCCAGTCCCGACGGAGATTGCAATTCTCCTCCATCCAATTTATCAAATAGGTGACACATGGACGGATCTACAAGTTCCCTATGGAGAAATACTTACAGTCACCTTATTGTACAACGACACAAATAGTGGTAGAGGAATTCCAGGGGCTTCGTTCAATAATTCGGTCTTTACAGGACCGGGAGTGTTCGAAGACCCTCTAAACCTAACAAATCATGGAAATGGCAATTACTCCTTTATCTTCAACACACTTGACTGGAATCTTGGAAACACAATTGAATTTAAGATAATATTCATGCTTGTAAACCATACAACAGCATTCTTTGATTTTGAGATAACCATTATCAGAATTCAAACTGATCTTGATGTAGTCGGGCCCTCAGTAATTTCCCTCAACTGGGGGTTGAACACCACCTTCTGGGTTTATTATTCAGATGCGTGGCCAGGACACTCAGGCGAGGGCATTACTGATGCGACAATAGTAATTGAGTACGGACCACAAGGAGGAAGATACGCTACTGTTGAATACCTTGGTCCCGATACAAGTCGTCCTGGATACTATCAGTTCAGTATCATCGCATCAAGTATATCAGGTGTCGAAGATGTAATAATCAAGTTCAATAAGACGTGGTATATTGAAAACGAAGTATCCCTCTCAATTTCTGTAAGTCCATCTGAGGAGGATATATTGAGGCTCAATACATTCACCTTTGGTGGAGCTCTTATTATCATCCTAATTCTTGGTTCTCTTGTGTGGGTACGCATTCTAAGAGTGCCAAAGTTAGTTAGAATAATGAGCGGTCAGATTCGGCAAGTACAAAGAGGAAAAGTACCGAAACCAGCGAAAGGTGTTCGGGCAAGAAATGCCCTTGCGGCAGAGATATTTAATGAAATCTATGAGCCAATTGGATTGAAAAGAAAGGCATCTCAAATGCCTATAGAACCCATCATTATAGAAGTACCTGAAATTGATGAGCTAATTATAGATCTCTCAATCCTGACTGGTATGACTCAGGAGGAAATTAATGACTTCAAATCTGAGATATCAAAGATGAAGATGAGTCAACAAACCACATTTGTTAGAGAAGTGATTCATCAGGAGGTCATAAGAGTTGCAGGTGTCCAGAACAAGCCTATTGAACAGGTGATTGAAGAGGTTGTGGCAGAGCGAAGACGGAGAATTGGAGGATTTGCGCCACCAGTAGCCACACCAGAAGTATACGAAGAAATGGAGGAAGAAGCTGAGGTTTCCGAGGAAGAAGAGGAAGGTATCGATTTTGAATATAGAATGAGAGAGTTTGAGCTCGAAGAAATGGCTGCAGAACTAGAAAAACGGGGTATTCCAAAGCACGAGATTGAGTCATTCATTGCTCAGGCTCGTGAACTGCCCAAAGATGTGGTTGAGTTACTTCTCCAGAGCTTTCAGCCAAAAGAAAAAGTGAAAGAAGTCGAAAAAGAAACGGAGCATCTCTCTGAAAAGGAGATTGAGGACCTTAGAGCAGAGCTGGTCAGACGAAAAGCTAGCGACCGTGAGATTGAGTCGATCATTGAACAAGCAAGAAGCCTTCCAAGAGAACTTGCACTTGAATTCTTCAAAGAACCTGAGGATGAGCCTAAGAGGAAGAAAGTCAAGAAAGTCGAGAAGCTCTCAAAAGAAGAACTTCAAGATTTGAAGAAGGAGTTGGAAGGTAAAGGAGTACCTGAAAAAGAGATCAAGTCAATTATGAAACAAGCTCAAGCAGTTCCGAAGGATAAAGTTGAGGAATATCTCAAGACAATTGAAGATCAAGAACACAAAGAGCCAATTGATGAGGTTGAATTTGAAGACAGACTCAGCGAGTTTGAGGTCGAAGAGCTTCGCATGGAACTTGAGAAGCGAGGTTTGCCTGAAGAGGAAATAAACTCAATTGTGAAGCAAGCTAAAAACCTTCCCAGTGCGCTAATTGATGATCTATTGAAGAGCATTGATGAAGACCTAGAACATAGGAAAAAACAGGAGTAACCGCAATAGCAGAGTTCCAAAGCTGTCATATTCATTTCTTTAATATTAGTATCCATTCACCAATCATGCGCTCAGGGCGAGGGATCCGTATGAAATGATGAATCAATTTCGAAAAGAAAGTTCGTTCCAGCTCAAACCCCATGGCAGAAGTAGCAATATCTGAGAGTATTTTGTTGGATTGTACTTCTACACCACGAATGAGATTGTTTCCGATTGCTATACAATACCGGGCTTCAGGTTTTAAAATCCTAAACATCTCTGAAAGTTGTTCTTCCATGTCTTTGAAGAACTTGTACACGATGAAAGACCTTCTGGGATCCACATCGAATATCCTTTCGAGTATTGGGTCTAATGTTTCATATCCTGATGTCTTTAGAGTGCTATACTCATCCTTGTAGACTGTTTCAGTACCAATATACTCTCTCTTTACGTGTGAGAGTGGCCCTTCTTCAAGAAGACTGAGCCAATACATTTCCAACTGGTGTGTCCGGGGATAGTCTACTGCATTAATGTATGGAGGAGAAGTTACAGCAAGGTTTACAGAATCATCATCTAAGTTTGTTTCAAGAGCAGTTCCTATAGGTAAATAAACCTCATTTTTATCAAGTGTTTTTGAAATTTTAGAAAACTCGGACATTGAAGTACACTGCCGAAAGAGCATTTCAGTGAACTTTACAAATGTGTTACCGGGAGAGATTTTCTTGACTACCTTTTTCCTAAGGACAGTTCTTGTACAATGAGGATCGGCATTTGATACATCTCGGATAATAGATGAGAGAACCACCCGGAAGAAATCACGAACATTTTGCCGCTCTGAGTTTTGTATGTTTTTCAAAGATACAATTTCAATGCTATCCTTGATGATTGCAAGCTCTCTTAAGACAAATGGACGGAACCAGCTATCTCGATAGTGAAACTCAGGTATTGAAGGAATGTAATCCGAAGTATCTTGTAGAATTTTAATCTGGTCAAGTAATGCTCGTGTAGCCAGTGTCAATTTTTTTGGATTAATGGGCGTTGTCTTGACTTTTGTAATAAGACGTGCCATTGGATCAATATCGATTCCAATAGCAGTCCGATTATTCAAAACCGCTTCCAGAACAACAGTCCCACTTCCGCACATCGGGTCTAATACAACATCACCGTTATTGGAATATTTACGAATCAAGTATCGAGGTAGCTCTGGAAAAAACTTTGCAGGGAACTTATGGATACCGTGAGTCAAGTATGATTGGTCATTGCTGATGATGAGAATCTTGCTTAGATTTGGAATCTCAAGATTTGGATTGATATCACCCTCAATCTCAATTAATTCAGTCATGTCTTCGGATGCTGCTGCTGCATCAGACGATGTTGACAAATCCACCTTATGCGCCCACCTTCTGCTCCGGGAGAAACCAAACTTGTGACTAGGAATGTTTGACCATCATATATTAAATACTAGAAGGACTTACAGCAAGTGACCCTTTTGAGGGTTATGTAAAAAGAAGGAGAGAAAAATCTGAAATGGCTGAGCTAAAGAAGATTGGGGATATTCTAATTCTCCTTGGTGGAATAGTTGGTCTTATTGAAGGTATTTTGACCATCCTGCAAAACCCTCTGTTGAGGTTTCTGCCATATGTAGTATTAGTAGATCCCTTGATAACAGGAATTTTGGGAATAATATTTTCATTAATAGCACTGGTCAACAGTGGTAATCTGAAAATCAAGGTACTTGAGTTTCAGAATAAATGGCTTGTAGTGCTAATAATGGGTATTCTCATGTACCTGTTTGCCAGCGGTCTTGGTGGCGCATTAGTCATAATTGGCGCAATTCTATTATTGCTTTAGTTTAGGTTTGTTACGCACCAGCTCTGTTGAGCTGGTGCTGCATTCCATTTTTCTGTTCTAACCAATTATTTGACAGCAGTGATTGCTTTATCAAGTCGGGCAACAGCATCATCCAAGTTTTCTTTAGTGATAATATAGCTTGGAGTAAATCGAATCACATTCTGTCCAGCTCCAAGAACCCAGAGTTTTTGTTGTTGAACTGCATTCTTTATGATGTTGTCTCTAAGCTTTGGTGCTTTTTCTTTGGATTTTTTATCTTTCACAAATTCGATACCAACCATGAGGCCCATTCCTCGAACGTCCCCAACAACCTCATGTTTATCCTTCAATTCATTTAGGAGTTTTATGAGATATACTCCATGCTCTGCATTCTTTTTGAGATAGTCACCATCTTCAAGCGTCTTTAATATCCATAGAGAAAGAAGAGACATTTTTGGCTCTGCGGAAAATGTTTCAGAGTGACGAGATCCTCCTGAGAACATTGGTGCAGGACCGATGGACGCACCCATGGGATACCCGCCGCCTATAGCTTTGCCCATTGAAATAAAATCAGGAACTACCCCATGATTCTCGATAGCACACCATTTTCCAGTCCGACCCATACCCGCTTGAACCTCATCAGACATAAAATAGGCACCAACCTCACGTGTCAACTCAAATATTCCTTGAACCGCTTTTGCGGGAGGGACAATCAACCCACCTTCACCACAAAGAGGTTCCATTACAGTAACGGCAATATCATTCCCTTCCACTTGAAGTGCATATCTAAGAGCTTCAACACACTCATCACTGCAGTTCTCGACAGTTGTGCCATATGGACATCGGTAACAGTATGGGTAGAAAACACGAATCACATCGAGTCCTTGTGGAAATCCAGACTTATGTTTCGAGTTGGATGCTGTGACTGCAAGTGCATATCCTGTCCGGCCATGAAAGGCTGGTCTAAAACCAACAACCCTTCGTTTCCCGGTAAGGTCTATTGCAGACTTTAGGCAACCTTCGACAGCTCTACCACCAGAAGTTGTGAACATCACACGTTTCTTGTGGTCACCTGGAGTAATTCCTGCGACACGTTCAGCAAGCAGTGTCTGCGGTATTGCATCGAAGTCTTGTCCAGGGAGCTCGTTAACTACATCATTAATAGTTGCTTCAAAATCAATATAGGGCTTGTATCTAAGACCTAATGCTCTGACAGCTACTCCACCAGTTACATCCAGATATTCAGTCCCTTCAACATCAAATATTCTGACTCCTTCGCCTACAGTATGGTCAAGACATCCATAGATATCACGGTCTTGAGTGGTGATTGCAAGAGCATCAGCAGCTCTTCTCTTCCAATATTCATTTGTCATCATACTCTTGTTAATGTCAAAACCAAAATCTTTCAGAATTTGAATGTGTTTGTCATCCATACTATCAACCATCCATGGATTCAACGGTGTCCGGGGATGATGGCCACATTATCTAATTTGCGGTGTAGGCTAGAGTGCCAGATGTTTCTACTTCTTGAATATGAGGAGTAGTCCACCTAATAGAATCATAAGACCTGCAAGTGTATACAAACTTCTAAACCAAGCTATAGGATCTAACGTGATTGCCGGATATGAAACAATCAAGATGATTATGAGTCCAAATAGACTCAGGAGTGCTCCTGACTTTTGTACCTTCCATGATATGAATCCGCAGGCATCGAATGCAAGAGCCACCATTATTATTATTACAATTCCGAGAAGGATTTCAATGACACCATCCAACGAACCTGGACCTGGGCTCATCATAGCCCTGTAAATCCGTTCGATTGCAAAAATAAGAAGCACAAGACCACCTAGCACAGTAAAGCCCTGTGCTGCACCTTCAGCTTTACAACCCATCGCTAATTTTCCTCCAAATGAACAGCCACCCCAAATTGATTCATCGCAGGTATTTAACCATCCTGTATCAGACCCAGATAATACATACACCTGTATTGCTTGGAGGACATGACGGTATGACATTTAGTCACAAACCTGTGAGGTGGCATATACGAGATACTCCAGCTATGACGGGAATAAGAGTACTGAGAGGTCGATAAGACTTGACAAGACCGAGGGACATGTCATCATCGAAGGAAGGTCATACCCTGCTCGAGAGATTGTCGAAGCTCTCGCACAGAATGGGTACACAGAGCTGAGGACCGTTGGTGATTCACTTATCCTTGGGAATAGACGAATAACTCCAATCTTCAAGTCACGTCAGGACCGCGCAATGGCATCACTATGTCATGGTAGCCTCGCCTATTGCTGTCCATTATCAA
>JAEORO010000228.1 GCA_016840855.1 Candidatus Thorarchaeota archaeon
AGCGACTTAGGTCGGACCTAAGAAGAAGGTAGATGTTATAGCTTCAGTCCCGATAGCACAGAAAGAGATGAATTTAGTGTGGTAAACAAGAGCTATCGTTCTATCTTACTCACTCTACTTCAATCCACTCAAGCTCCTCAGAATAATGCCCGTATTTTGAAACGAGTTTCATTCCGAAGATGTATTGAATAGGAACTGGACCTGCGTATCCATATTGTCCAATTAGGAAAGACGGTATATACGCCCATGTCAAGAACAAACCTGGGAAAATCAGACTTAATATGCCAACATAAAACACGTGGTTTCGATGTGCCTTTCCATTAATGGATCTAATCACCTGTACCACGAATAGAAGACTCAATGGGGCCACAAGTGGAAGATAAATTGACCAGTAATACATACCTGAAATGATAGTGATACCTTCTGTGACACCATAATCATATGCAAGAACTGGGGTAAGAAAGACATATCCAATAACGACTTCATCTGAGACTGGTGACATGGCCATAGGACATAAGAAACTGACAAACGAAAAGAGTATCACCAAAATGAATCTTCTATCAATCTTCATCACATTTCTCTATTCTTTTAGCGGTCTTCTTTATTTATTTTTGGAAAGTGAAATGTTTGCATCACACCGATTATTTGTCGAGCTTATTCACAATATAATTTAAAATTCAAAAGATGATTATATTTATTAATTTCTTCGTTAAATAATTCTGCGACGGAATTCTACCGTCATATATTGTTTGGGAGAGGTGACTAATTGAGGAAAGTAAGAGTACTACAGATTTTGTTTGTGATTTCTATCATATTAGGACTAAATACCCCAGTATGGGCTGCATCTTTATCACGTAGTCCCATTGAAGCAAAGGCAGTAGACGATTATCTTGCTGATTGGTGCAATCCGCTATATGGTGAGTGTGAGAGGATCTTCATGCCTTTAGCTCCGAATGGATGGGGTGTTAGATACACTGAAGAGTTATGTGGTTGGGGTCAACACCATCTTGATGTTTTGTGGTATTTTGCAGATATACCAACTGATGGGGATGACTACTATTTCAGTTTCTATGTTGATAAGGTTGGAGAATGGATGAAAGTGTATTACTGGCGTAACTCACAATGGAATCTACTGGGTTATGTGTTTGGACCTGGGTCACATTCATTCAAGATTGCCACACCACAATCATCTTCGCCCGTGTTTCTTTTTGAGGATTACTTAAGAAATTTCGATTTTAGTAAAAGTAAATGGGAAATCGGGTGGCCTTACATTACGGTATACTCATAGAATCGGTGTTGATGACTGCGGAAAGATGGGTCGATCAGTCCAACCAAGTTTGGACTCCGAACTTGAAAATTGGTCTGTTAAAGAAACAGCAAAATCTCTAGATGTCAAGCGAGGGCATTCAAACAGAGCTGTGTATCGTTTGTTTCGTAATAGGGCAATATATCTCCAAAGTATAATATCCAGAAACCCTATTCCTCATTGGAAGGGATTTGACGCATTTGAAGCATTAATGACACATGTTTAAATGTCAATGAATGAGGAAGTAGCATAGGTACAGAGGAAATCAAACTCTGTGAGGAATAGATGAAATATTGTAGAATTGGCAACCTACAGCATGAGGGTGGAAAATAGAGTGCAGTAGAAACCTATCAAGAAGTCATCGAAATATTGCAGCATGAGTTACAACAGGTACAAGCGAAACGAAGACCGATCATTGAACGCAAGAAGAAGGTGAAGAATGCTGAGTAAGGCTGTTGCGAAGATCCTAGACGAACTATCAAAGGAACCATGCACACCAAAGCAATTGGTTCAACATACTGGTCTTGCTGGGCGTACAGTTTCATTTCATCTTAGGAACCTGCTTCAGAAGAACCCACCACTGATAGAAAAATGGTGGAACTTAGAGGATGCAAGACAGGCAGTTTACTCAATCATCAAATCAGAGATGCAGGGAACATTAAAGAGTTGAATCAGAATGCCTTTCGATAGGAAGGATGTTTCGTGGCTCAAAAGGCAAAGATTGTTGGCGACATTCTAGTGAAATGGAAACGGAATCAACTCATTGTCGTTTCTTTCATCATGATGGTAGTTTTCATCTTCACTTATTTGATGTGGAATGAGGGGGATCTAATGATGGCCCTAATTGGTGCGATCTCAGAGATTCCTTTGGCATTTCTCTTTTACTGGATTGCAAAGAAACCAATAAGATTAACGAATCTGTGAGGAAGAAAAATCGAGCGAATCAAGACTCTCAGAAGGAATTGATACCAAATAAGTGAAGATCTGTTTCTAAATTTACTTATTGCTATATTTGTAGATTATCAGAATAATAATCACAAAAACAACAAGTCCAACAACCCTATATGTGAAGTTCAGAATTTCAATGGTTACTTCTGGGGAATATGGTGCTGCTGCTAATGAACCCCCAATTCCAGTAAGAGCAATGATAGCTACCACAATGAATGCAGCAATCCAGAATTCCACTTTTGTCACGAGACCATCAGTTTCTCAACAATTCCAAAGATTTCTTCAGCCACTTCTAACACTGAGATAGAGTTCATCTCAGAGATTATAAAGTATGACACTCAATAATATTGAGTGACAATTCAAAGTCATTATGACATCTGTTGACTGTTTCTAATACATCATGTCCGAGAATGTGAGGATTACAATTGCCTGCCTAATTTTTGAGCTGATTCGATTCAATATATTGAGAGTCGCGCAATCGCCAGAAATTTTTGATACTCTCACGAATTTGATTAGGAATACGGGGTTGACCACCATCATCAAGACAAAAGACACAATAACATTCTTCATTGATTTCTCTAAGAATTTTCTCACGAGTATCTTCCACAGCGCCACACAAATGGCATCTCTTCATCGAACTCAGCTCACTTGGTAGTAAATTCAACTACATAATAAGCGAACTCATTAACGCATGTTCTAGCTTCTTTCCTTTTTTGCGCAATATTACGTGAAACGTGGGAGTATTAAGCTAATATTGCACTTTCTTTTACCAATTGAGGTTCAATAGAATGAAGCCAGCTAGGTCAGAATTAATAAGAAAGATTCTCCTAGAGTTAAATGGCTCGCCTTCCTCAATTTATGATATATTGTATTCATTGACTGGTTATGTAGATCCACGAAGGACGAGACTCCCTAAATTATTGAAAGCAATGGAAACAGATGGTCTAATAGTTAGTGCACTCCAACCCGGACCTCTAGGACCTTATAGGAGAATGTATGAATTAGGACCAAAGGCTGAAATCCAGCTCAGGGAGAGTCTTCGAAATAGTATCGAAACTCTACTTCATTTCTATAATATATATCGTAAAGAAAATCCGCAAAAATTATACAATTTCTCAGAAGAAATCAACCTACGCAGATGTAAGGGACAGATTTTGTATGTAGCGTTTCCGCACTTGAGGACTGGGGATCTTGAGTTTATCCGAGAATTACTCTATACCTCAGAAGAGTCCAAAATATCTATAGTTGGTTCAGATCTAATTTTGAAAAAGACTGGTATAAATTATGAAGTAGTAGGTGAAGACATCACCTGTTTAGATGTTGAAAGCAAAACTTTCTCCGAGATAAGTTTCCACGGTATTCCAAAATTTGAGAAACTGCCAAAGGCAATAGAAGAGTGCAAAAGAGTAATGACACGAAAAGGATGTCTTCGAGTCTATGTCCCATATGCGTTCTTTGATGAACCTGACAAACCCACTTTGGAAGAATTTCTAAGAGTCACATCAAATGAACTATTCCCAGAATTAGGCATTGTACAAGGTGATAAGGTGAAACGAATTATCGAGTACTATTTCCCAAATTTGAGTGTATTCGAAACAAGTCTTGGGGAGGTTGTCTTTCTTGCAACAAAGTCATAATAGTATAACACTAGCAGGTAAAGTAAAAGACATATGGATTCATGCCTTGCCAGCTTACTGAGATGGAATAACAAATGTCACAAAAGGAGCAAGAGTTAATCGCTCTTGTCGAAAATGAAAATGTGAGTGCCATCCAAATTTTGGCTGATCGATTAGGAATCACAACAGATGATGTCATTGAACTCATTCATAGTCTGCTTCAAACAGGTGACCTGAAAGGTGTGCTTACAGAGGATGGAAATCGATTCTATAAAAGTGATGTAAAACTCTCAGATGCACCAAGAATCGTTAGAGATGATACTCTTCCAAGTTTCTTGAGCTTTAATACCCGTCCAGCTATCATTACAATTATTATAGGAATTCTCATTCTAACTGGCGGTCTAATCATAAACGCATTCGCAGCTGATATTGCCGAAAGCAATTTTGCAGCTATTCTAATTCTCTTAGGGATAGTAATTCTGATTTTTGGACTGTACTATCTTTCCAAACGAAAAACACCATCATGAGATTGTAAGTTTGTTCTATAGTACCCCTTAAGTAGTGGTCTGATTGCCAAGCTGGAATTGGAAGGACTAGTATGCAAGATTTGCTTCTGCAAGCAGCCTTAATCGCTGTTTATGCAGTAGGTGTTGGAACAATTTCATCAATGGTTGGAATTGGAGGAGGGATATTCAATACTCCTCTTTTGATGATTATTTTCCTATTGAGTGCACAGGTAGCACCTGCAACTTCACTTGTTGCAGCTTTCTTTCTTGCTATAGCTAGTAGCATCGCATATTGGAGACAAAATCCAAATCCCATTATTCCGAGAGCTGGTTTATTTCTTGCTGTTACAACCACACCAGGATCAATGATTGGTGTTGCACTGAGGACATTGATAGAAAGTGATTATACACTACGGTTAATCTTTGGCATTTCATTGATGCCTGTAGCGATTAAGATGCTATTTGCAGTTAGACGTGAAAAAGGAGATATAGCTTCAGAGCTTGCTAGTTATAACATATCGAATCTTCCGAATAAAAGACTAGCAATCTCACTCCTTGGAGGTTTCATTGGAGGTGTGTCAGCAGGATTGCTTGGAATTGGAGGAGGAGCAATTATTGTACCCGTGCTTTCAATCCTAATGGGTCTGCCAATGCATGCCGCAGCTGCAACATCTATGCTGACAATGGTATTTACTGCAGGAGCTGGTTCTGCAATGAACCTGTTTAGTGGCTACATCGATCCATATTATGCAATATCACTTAGTGTTGGTATGCTTGTTGGAGCACAAGTTGGTTCGAAACTTGCATGCAAAGTCAACTCAGTTCAGTTGAAAAGAGCCTTTGGAATCATTCTTGTATTCCCATTAGTCAAAATGATGAAACTAGGTCAAATTTGGCTTGACCCATCAGGAACTAATGTGCTAGTGTCAACAATCGGCGACATAATCATCTGGTTAATCATCGTCATTCCAATAGGACTTTTCAGACTATATCAGCTACAAAAAACTTCCAGGGTAATAGTTGCAAAAGAGGAACCTTGTGATCTTCCATCTCCTGAGTAAGTTGATACTTAATAGGGAGTCTGCATCTGTATCACGACTAAAATGTTTGATACAGGAGTTTGATTTTATTGAAATACGATTTAGATGGAAAAATTGTCATCATTACAGGTGCGTCAGCTGGACTTGGTGAGCAATTCGCTCACGCTTTTTCAGAGTCAGGAGCTCATGTTGTCTTAGGCGCAAGAAGAAAAGACCTCCTTGAGAAAGTAGCTGATGAAGTTTCAAGGAAGTATGATGTCAAAGCACTTCCTATCAAAACGGATGTTACTATGGAATCAGACATAGTCAATCTCGTAGATACAACAGTAAATGAATTTGGTACTGTGGATGTTTTAGTGAATAACGCAGGAATGTATATCGTTAAACCATTTATTGAACAGACTCTTGATGACTGGAATACGGTAATGGATGTCAATCTTACATCAGCATTTCTTGCATCTCGAGAAGTCGCAAAGGTAATGATTCCAAAGAAGTCAGGTTCGATAATTAATATCTCATCAACATTTGGTTTTGGTGGAACTGAATTTACTGAAATCAGCTATTATGTGTCTAAAGGAGGAATGGTCACACTAACAAAAGCGTTAGCAGTGGAACTTGGTAAGTACAACATTAGAGTGAATGCGATTGCACCAGGATTTTTCCCAACTGCAATGTCAATTGGCGCACTGACGGATAAGGCAATCAGCAATCGGTTAATTAAACCAAGAACTGCTCTTCCAATGTTTGCCGAGAACGAATGGATTCGAGGTGCAGCTTGTTTTCTCGCAAGTGAAGATGCCAGATACATTACAGGTCATACCCTGGCTGTAGATGGCGGATGGTTAGCTTATTAGTTTAAAAAGAAAAAGAAGAGGAAGGCAGAATTATCTGCCTTTCCCAAACTTATGATATTGTTTTAATCTTCCCAATCCATGGCTTCGAAGTCGCGGTATTTCCTCCACTGAGCACCGCCACTTATTGCAACCATTATCACTAGGGTAACTAGGAACACTGCAAAGTTCTGGTAGGCATCAAATCCACCAGCAAAGAACCAAAACCAGAGTGCTAATGAGATGACCCAAATGAAAGCTAATCCGACAGCCCACCAGTTCTCAGGACCTTCACCTCTTCGCCTTGCCCAAGGCAACCACATTCCAACAGCAATCACTGCAAATATTGCGAATGAAACGAGAATCACTGCAACATTCTGATATCCAGATAGTGCCAGAACTGGATCACCTGCAAAGACCCACATCCATATCACTAGGAACAATAGCCATAGGAGAAATCCAGCCAACGACCCCTTTGCTCGAATTGAACCACCAGGAACGCCTCCGATTTCAATTCTGATTTCTGAACTCCAGGGAGCTACTGTTACACAAATCATTGCAAGAAATGCAGCTAGAATAATTGCGAGATTCTTGTAGGGGAAATCTAGAGTAGTGGTAACGGGGCCCAAGATATCATTGGCAAATGGTAGCCAAAGAACCATAAAGGTCAACCAACCGATGCCGCCTAGTGCACTAATCCTAGCGCCCCAACCATCTCCTGAGGAAGGAACCCATAACATCACATTAACTGCACCAATAATTAGCAGAGAAGCAATTCCAATTCCAATATTCTCATAGATACCGAAATCAACAGCGAAGAATACAATCCATACAATGAGAAATACTATCCAAAGAATACCACTAACAGCACTTGATCGGGCTCTCCACCCTTCCGCACTTGGAATCCATAATAGGGCATTAGCTGCAATTGCAATGAAAAGTGCAATTATGACGACTGCAATGTTTTCAAAGAATTGATAATTACCTGCGAAAAAGAAGAGCCAAATAATTAGAAAGGCTATCCATACAATCAAGCTACCAATAGAGCCATATTCCTGAAGTTTCGTTCTTCTGCGTCTACTTCTGCTTCTGCGTCTACTAGGTTCAAAAGCTTTCTCGATTTCATCTTCCACATCATCAACATCATCAGCGATGTCTTCAGGTGGAGGAGTATCATCATCATCAAATGGTTTCATTGTTATCAACTCAATATCACTGTAAAAGCCATGTGAGGAAATCACCACATATGGTCTATTACAATATGTCTTTCTAACAAAGACCAGTCAAATCTTGTATATAAAGGAGTGCCACAAGATAGGGTCACAAAATGTGACTACTTTTGACTAGCCTAATCTATAGAAAGATAACAATAGTTAAATATGAACTTCATACTATATTTGGGGAATAGGAGATGCACAAGTTGTCTGAAGACGAAAAGATGACTATGAATGAGTTTCATAAGAAAATGGCTGTAAAGACAAACGGCGGAGTCTGGTCAGTTTTGGATAAAGATGCACCTACAAAGAATGAGCTTGAGCAAGCCTTGGAGATGGCACATACCTCATTGTATCATTGGAGGCAGATCGGTAAACCAATTAATATCGCTCGTGGTGAATATATGATCTCTCGCGTGTATAGCCATATGGGGAACGGTAATGAAGCCTTACACTATGCTGAACGTACACTGAAACTGACTGAAGATGCTGGTGATAAAGCTGCCTTCGATATGGGGTTTGCATATGAAGTCTTAGCCAAAGCATACGCAGTCAAAGGTGACAAAAAGAACTGCGAGAAGTACAAAGACATGGCTCAGAAAATAATCGACACCTTAGGTGAAGAAGACAAGAAGATTAGCCAAGGTGAGCTTGACAAGGTACAGTGTTAATGTCTCGTTTATTTATTCGTAGACCAAAATCTGCATAAGTTGGATTGTTTGCGATAAACTCATGAGGCTACTTCCTTATGTGCAAACTAGTGTTTTTGTTGATCAAAGATTTCCATTTGGTGGCAATCAGTTAGCCACATACTGGGATACCAAAGCAAATGCATCATTGACGAAGGAAGATATGCAGGGAATGGCTTTGGAGATGAACTTCTCAGAATCCACATTTCTCACTGAACCCACCACCAAAGGATGTGTTTCAAAGGTCCGTATCTTCACTCCAACAGCTGAAATTCCATTCGCTGGACATCCCACATTGGGTACTGCATTTGTTATTCGGCACAAGAGGATTCTCAGTCCGGAAAAACAGACTGCACTACTTCAACTCGGCGTTGGACCAATCCGTGTTGATTACCTTGAGGACGATAACGTTCGAATGATCCAACCAGAACCATCCTTTGAAAAACCTGTAGAAAATAAAGAGAAAATTGCTGAAGCAATCGGACTTGATGCGGATGACATTGAGCCAAAAAGCCCAATGCAAGTTGTATCCACAGGATTTCCGTATCTCATTATTCAGGTCAAGGCTCTTGCATCTTTGAAAAAAGCCATGCCAGTCCCCTTCGTATTCCAGAAGAATCTAAGAGGTTTGTCAACGAAACAGGTTTTGATATTCTCTACTGAAACTAAGTTCTCTGATTCACATGTTCAAGCAAGAATGTTTGCACCAGAGGTTGGAGTTGTCGAAGACCCTGCTACAGGTAGCGCAGCAGGACCACTTGGTGCTTATCTTGAAAAGTACAAGGTCCTGAAAAAACATGAATTGGGAGAACCCATCAACATTGAGCAGGGGTATGAAATCAAGAGACCCAGTAAACTAGTCGCCAGGGTCCCTCATGAGAGTATGTCAGAGGTGCATGTATCGGGAAAAATAAGATTGGTTGCAGAGGGGACGTTTCATCTACCTTGATCCAAAACAAGCTACTTCATGCATATCAACTAAAAGTCTTTATGAGTAAGATTGCGGCCCGACACTCAGGAGCTATATCTTGTGAGCACCCGAATGCAAGTCTTCAAGACCGTACTCTTGGGCGAGGGTGGAGTGGGCAAGACTAGCTTGGCAATTAGGTACACGGAAAATCGTTTTGACGAAAAAATGAAAATGACTATTGGAGTCAATTTTGCGACTAAGAGGGTTCATGTTGGGGACTCTCATATTACGTTACTAATTTGGGATCTTGGAGGACAGCCTAGATTCCAAGAGGTCATTTCGGACTACTTTATTGGCTCAAAGCTTGGAATTGCGGTCTATGATGTAAGTAGAATCTTTACTCTCCATAGGTTGCGAGATTGGATAGGGCGACTGCACAAAGTAGTACCAGGTTGTAGAATTTTCTTGGTTGGCAATAAAATAGATGAAAGGATTGACGGAATGGGAGTCACAAGCGAAGATGCGCAAGAATTTGCAGCAGAGTATGATGCTCCAGTGTTTGAGGTTTCTGCAAAAACCAGCGAGGGTGTCTTCGAGATGTTTGATGCAGCTGGAGATTATCTGGCTGAGCGAATCTAGAATCAGGTCAGTGATTTCCTGAAAAACACCTCTCCGATTCCTCCTTCATTGATTCCAGATATAATACCTGATTCGACAAAACCAACCGAGCGATGCCAGGCTTGTGCTTCTGGTTCATTCACTTGTGAGGAACTGTATAGAACATCATAACCTCTACTTCTTAGATAGTCCTCAAGAAAAATAAGTATCTTACTTCCAACACCCTCATCTCTATAATCGTCTACTACGAAGATGACTCCAATATAAGGAATGTTCGACCACAAATACTCGATACGAAGATATCCGATTGGCTGACCGTCCAACTCTGCAATAATGATTTCATCATTGATAATCTTGTGTCGAATCACTTGCTCAGTGACTTGAACGTCCTCAACTACACACCATTCGAGAACTTCAGGTCCCGCGAAGCGAACGATAACACGCTCAATTACACTCATTTGCTCTCAGTCCCGAGGCCACATCTTTGGGCAAAGCTACTGAAGTAGCTTCCGAATTTATGCTATAGGTCGATTTCCCTTCTAGCAGTTGAATATTCCGCTTCCAACTTCTC
>JAEORO010000045.1 GCA_016840855.1 Candidatus Thorarchaeota archaeon
CTGTGTCTTCTTTTGTGACAATCCCTTTTTCGAAGCATTCCATGACAAAAGCGACCGAGTTTCCTGCGGATATGACATCAAGACCATACTCATTGCACAGAAAATGTGCCATGGATATAGCTTCAAGGTCATCAACCCCACACATGCTACCAAAGGACCCTATTGTTTCATACTCAGGACCTTCTCCTCTACTCTTGAACTTGCCCTCCTTGATCTCAACAATTCTCCCACAAGCGATTGGACATGCAAAACACGGTTTTCGTGCTGCAAGTATTGTGTCATTTATCGCAGTGCCATTGATATTATCAGCACCTTCAAACACCCCTGTCTGGAAGTTGCGGGTAGGTAATCCTCCAACCACTTGGCAAAGGTCGACCATGGTGGCTGTACCATACACCTCCAATGTCATCTTGAGCATGCTCTGATTGACCCAATCAAACCTCTTCTTGGCTTCGACTCGATATTCTTCTGGATTGGCAATAGGGATTGTTTCTTTGCCAAATGCCACTACTGCTTTCAGGTTCTTTGAGCCCATCACACTTCCAAGGCCGCATCTTCCAGCTGCACGACCAAAATACTCCTTATCACAGTCATTCATAATTGCAGCATATTTGACCAATTTCTCTCCTGCTGGACCTATACATGCAACATTGTGCTTTTCACCATGCTTCTCTTTCAAAATACGAGTAGTTTCTGAAGTTGTCTTTCCCCATATCTCTCCTCCATCTTTTAGCTCGGCTTTTCCATCTTCAGTCAGGAGATACACCGGCTTTGGAGATACACCCTCGAAGATGATGCCATCAAACCCTGATCGCTTGAAGTCCTTAGCCCAGAAACCTGCAGAGTTTGCTTGGCCCCATAGGTTCGTTTGAGGGGATTTGGCAACAACGCTGTATCTTCCTGCACTCGGAGACTGTGTTCCTGTAAGGGGTCCTGTCATGAAGATGAGCTTGTTTTCAATGCCAAGAGGATCTATTCCCTTTTCCGTTTCATTAATCAGATACCATGTTGCGAGTCCTGCGCCGCCCAAGTATTTAGTGAGAATCTCATCATCTGGGAACTCCTCAGTTATTGTTCCATTAGTAAGATTGACTCGGAGTATTTTGCCCATGTATCCCGTCAGCATCTTTTGCCCATCCATGCATTTTAGTTAAGGAGTCCGCCTTTTATCAGTCGTAAAAATCTGTTTCAATAGTTGTTGCACTTGCAACCAATTCCTTGGCTGCCTCAGTCGCTCGTAAAATCTTGGGCATATCTCCCATAACTTTAGCTTGTCCTGAAAGCAATGCCCGAATTGGATCCAACTCTTTCTCCAGAATCTTTTCCCACACGTCAACTCTAGCAGAGTATACGAATTCAACCTCAAACGGTTTGCCTGTTGATGAATCACCTTTCTGCAGGAGGGTAAATTCTTCATCATCCTTCAGAATCTGGGCACCTGTACATTTACCGTGGTACAGTCCCACCCATATTCTAATCTGATTGGTCAGTCCACCATATGGATCCACTTGGAAGATGAAGTCACCTTCCCACCAGTCTGCAGCTTTTGCATAGGCTTGATTAGAGTTTACAGCTTTCACGAACAGTTCTGCCCATTCTGGACTTCCGAATTTCGTCACTTATCATTCCTCCCTCTATTTCTTATCTAGCACCAATATTTTGGGCAAAGCAAGGAGTTTTCCATATGCCCTTCCCTTGAATCGAAGTTTTCTCTTGCCAAATCGATTCTTTTTCATCATCATGTGAGTGACTGAGTATTGACCATTACAGAAGAACATCAGATCTTCTGGGTCTGCAATCAATTCTAGGTCATGTTCTTCTAGTGCACCTTTCCCGACAACATACTCACCATCTTTTGCTACAAGATTAATCCACATGATCTCATTCTCTTCTACATGGAGTCCGATGTTTATTCTCCCTTTGAACGAATTCAGCCTGTTGATGTTCTTTGGATTCTCTCTCTTATCTGCAATGATGCCATCAATCACAGCCTTAATTGTCAGAAACAATGTTTCTCTCTGAGTGTCGTCCATTCTAGTTCACTATCTACAATCCTTTCTGATGAATTCATCAAGGCCCATTTCAATATTGTCTTTCAAGGAAAATGCTACAAGAGCATTGAAAGATAGATTGGCTTTTTCGTGAAAAGACACAAATATTCAGGAAATCCTTTGCTTGGAATAAGGGAGATGTTTTTTTGGATAGAAGGAAGGCAATAGCCATTTTTCTTATCAGTGCTATTGTTGGTTCGTCTATTCTTGTTTTCTATTACTCGCTACTTTCGACACAAGTAGACGAGCCCGTCTTCAAAGGTGGTACAATTCTCCAAGATGAAACCTGGTCTGGATCAATATTCGTGACTAAATCCATTGTTGTTCCATCTGGTATCACTCTGACCATAAATCCCGGAACTAGGATTCAATTTGCACCTTGTCGTGACTACAAGAACCAAACAACTGTTGGTTTCGCAGTAGTGGGTGGCACAGTAATAGCCATTGGAACACCAGAGCATCAAATCTGGTTCACATCTGATGCCGAGATTCCAATCAATGGTGATTGGAGTGGAATCGAACTTTACAATACCAACACATCCGTCTTCAAATATGTCATAGTGGAGTTTTCGGGGCTTGGAATCTCTCAGTTTGACTCGAAAGCTAATATCAGTCACTCAATTGTACGATGGGTAAATGCAGAGGGTATCTATATGGAGCGTTCATCCCCGGTCATAGAGTATAATCTCTTGTATCAAAATGGCTACCATGAGATTGCTCTAGAACAATACAATTATGATGTGATAATTCGAAAGAACATATTTGCAGGAGGGCATGTGCCTCTCATAGTATTTGATTCGACAGTCACAATTGAGGGCAATTATTTCTATAACTACAATACTCCAGAGTCACCAGCAATCTCAGTTGCTGGTACCGCAGACGCGAATGTGACAGGAAACAAGTTCGATGGTTTCAATAATGAAACTGCCATTCTTAGATTACAACCTACGAGCAGTCTTGTGAAGTCTAAAAACGATTTCGGTAATGGAACAGTTTCTATCCCTGACCTTGATTATAATGATGTCAGAAACTACGTTCTAGGATACACTCCTGGGGACCCAATGGACCAATACATGTATGTTTTTCCTGCTGAAGATGAAACAAGACGCGTGGTCAATCGAATTGGACTAGGATTTGGATTTGGTTGGGCATTTGAATATGCCAATGGATATCTCTGGAAACTTAGTACTGGAGAGCTAGTTCGTATCGATCCGACAACGGGCACCAATACTACATTCACAGTCGATACTAACCAAATCTTGGGACCAAGGGGGCTATGCTTTGATGGTGAATATTTCTGGACTCAAGACCATTCCCTGTTGAAGATTGTTAAATTCAAGGTGAACGCCACAGCGGTCACAATCTATGATTCCTTCGATATTCCAGAAAATGAAACAGGCGCACGTCAAAGTCTATCAACTGACGGAACGTATCTCTATGTTCCAAATAGAGAGGGCAATAAGATGTTCGAGCTGTTCAAGAATGGTACAATAAACAGGGAAATTTCGATGCCTTTGGATCTTGTTGGACCAATCACTTGGAATGGCACTCACTTCTGGACAGGAAATGGAAACTATCTCTTTGCATTTAACAAGGATGGAATCGTCGAAGGCAAAGTCTACGATGTGGCACGTGGCATATCAGGAATAACGTGGGATGGAGCAAATTTTTGGGGTTTATACAAAACATGTGAGCTTTGGAATGATGCCAAGATGTTTCAAATTGAGATATTGAATGACTCCCTACTCTAACATCCAGAATATATCATCAAACTTGCTTCAAACTCAATCAAACAGGTTCAGTTGTTATTTAATCTATGATGTCATTTCTAATATTGCCCTTTTTTTACATTGCTGAAGCTCTGTTTGCTGATGCTTTTCTACAACACAAACATAATGAGATAATCGTGCCACTCCAAAACCAAGGCGGTAGTATAATTGGACTCAAAAACTGGTTATTGCAAAGAACCAATACCCAAGACTCGTAAGCTGATAATTGAAAGCTGTGAGTTGGCACAGCGCAAACACAAGATGATAGGTCTTTTTGAAGCAGATGTGACATATGCACGTCGAAAGTTTAACACCTACAAAGCGCAAACAGGAGAGTCAATATCCTTCACAGGGTGGATTGCTGCTTGTGTTGGTAAGGCTGTTGAAGAACACAAGCAGGTTCATGCGATTAAGATTGGTAACCACTTCTTGATATTTGATGATGTAAACATTGCAATTCTAATTGAAACTGTTATTGAAGGGAAAGCGTATCCTATCAATTACATATTGACTGCAGCCAACCGCAAGAATGTCATGGAGATTAATCATGAGATTCGTCAAGCGAAGAAGAAAAAGGAGGAGGATTATACTAAAGCATCTGAGAATCGGAACATTGGACTTCTTCTATCACTTCCAAAATTCCTTCGAGACTTCTTTTTCTGGCGTAAGACAAGGAGAGATCCATTATTCATCCACGAGAAAATGGGAACGGTGTCTTTGACATCAGTCGGCATGTTTGGAACATCAGGAGGATGGGCAATACCTCTCAGCATCTATCCTGTTACAGTTGCAGTTGGTGGCATATCAGAAAAGCCGGGATTTGTACAAGAGCGAGTGGAAAAACGAGAATATCTTTCACTTACAGTGACATTAGACCATGATGTTGTAGATGGTGCACCTGCAACAAGATTTGTTGCAAGACTGGTTGAGTTGCTTGACGAAGGATATGGGCTTGATGCAATCTTGGATGATCTGAATCGAAACAACGAAGGTTAGAATTTGGTCCATCCAAATATGTTATATGATACGCCGTATCATCTTGAATAGGGATGCAAGGGAAGGGGATAGAACATGGCAGAAATGAATTTACATAAGAGAACCACTTTAGTCGGGTGGCTTGTGGTTGGTTGGTTGCTTACACTAGCTGTTGTGTTTCTGTGGTTTCTCACCGACACAATCACAGCGGTGGTCTTTATCCTGGGCATAGGCCTAGGAATAGGTATTGCTTTCATTATAGTAGTAAACGAGGCACTGATTCTCACAACAATTCAAGCTCTCCAGAAAGCAGGCGAAAGTGCAGTGCAGTTGCTAAGTCTGCGTAAGAACATGAGAGTAGTATTGGCGGTGTGGATATTTGGGTTATTCACATTAGTTATAGTGATGACTGTATTCAATCAAATTGAATTGGACAAGTTCAGTGCAATTATGGGAGTACTTGGCAGCTTTGTTGCGTCTGTAGTCGCGTATTATTTCGCAACAAGCAAGACTCAAACGACTTCTTGAACTGGTTGTTGCAATGTCTATTGCATGACCACTTCTCGTTTCAGTAGGATTCCATGAATCAAACACCATGGAACATATAGAATGATTAAGATGACTACAAGCCAATAAAGATCCGGAGTATAGTCCTTGAAGGGTAAAAGGACAAACGCGACAACGACATATACAAACCCTCTGATGTAGAACGACTTGGGCTCTATGTTCCTATTTCCTAGAAGTGCATGACTGATGAATTCACGTGAAAAAGCAGGTTTGATTGTAATGGGCTCAATAAGGCCTCTAAGGACTCTCTGAGAGAATCTATAGAGTTGATGAGTTCGGGCGAAGCGCCATATGAAAAAGAGAATTACAGCTGATGCAAACAATGCTGTGGTCGTTTGTATCATCCAAATATTCCTCTATCCACTCAGTCTGAAAGGAAATGTACAATCTATTCAGTGTTATCATCACGAAAAATTTCTTCTGAGCACTTTTTACCTATTGCTAAGAAGCTCCAACTTAAAAGTGAGTGGAAGAGTGTTTCGCTAATTTTTGGTGATTCATGTCGTGGTCATTGGTAACTAGTGCCTTCAATGAATTGGGTGATTGTAATGAAACGAAAAACAATCGTTCTCGTTCTTTTTGTAGGATTTGTTTTATCGAATGTCTCTCTGTTCACTAATGGGATTATTGTTGATGGCGAGGAAGAAAATGCATGTCCTCTGAATCTTGAATTCTCAACTCTTTTTGGAGGGAATGGTGAAGATGGTACTGGAAGAGTCGCAATTGACTCAGAGGGGAATATTGTATTAGCTTCAAAAAGCCCTTCTACTGATTTTCCAATATTAAACGCTTATCAGCCTGTGAAAAATGGTTCTGATGATGGAGTAATAATAAAATTCAGTCCAGACGGGCAAGAGCTATTATTCTCGACATTTTTTGGTGGCGGTGCTAACGAGTACATCTATACTGTTGCAGTAGATAGCAATGATGATATTGTCATCGCTGGTACCACTGATAGCTTGAATCTTCCGTTAAAAAATGCCATTAAGACTAACAGAAGTACGAGTATGCGAGAAGTCTTTCTAGCAAAATTCAGCTCAGATGGACAGGATCTTTATTTTTCAACGTACATTTGTGGAACAAGTTCTTGGGTTGTTGATCTTGGGATTGACTCATCAGACAATATTGTCCTTGCAGGCAGTACAGACATCGAGGAATTATTGGCCACAGAAAACATGTACCAACCCAACAAAAATGGCCTGACAGATGTATTTGTCACCAAAATTAGTTCTGATGGTCAAAA
>JAEORO010000229.1 GCA_016840855.1 Candidatus Thorarchaeota archaeon
GTGATATCCTTGTTGCCTTAGGAGAATTTCTCGAAAACAATCATCCCCTTGTCCCCTCAGGGTATTGTGAAGAATGGTGGTCCCATGATCTTGACCGTGCTGTTTCGAAAATAACACTGACTGAGCTAAAAAAACATCTTTCGAAATTTGATATGACTCCAGAGGACATTAATCAGTTTGTAGACTCTCCACTCACACGAACTCCAAGTGCATCTCAAACAGTTCATCTTTCAAAGAAGTTGAAAATTCCACTCCATCCATTTTATCTATACCGCTGGATGGCGCTCACTCCTGACGAAACGCTGAAAATAAGAGAGTGGCTTCTTACAAAGCATACAATTAAAGATTCCATTATGATTTTACCTTTTAAAAGTGAATACAAACACTTGTTAGAGAAAGCAGCAATCCCGCATACTTTGGCATCAGGTAAAAAGAAAATTCTTCTTAGCGACGATGCTGTAGCCATTCTTGCTCAACTTGGAAAGAAGGATGCAACTCCAAAAGGAACCACACCTCTCGAACTGATGAGTTCTGTGGCATCCGTGAAATTGATGGACAAAGTTGGTTTTTCTATTGGGGCTAGAATGGGTCGACCTGAGAAAGCTGAAGAACGACGGATGAAACCACCAGTTCAAGCTCTATTTCCTGTTGGTCGTTCAAAAGGAACTGAACGTCGAATAGAGGAAGTAGCTAAGAGTGTAGAGCACATATCCACCCTTGATACCTTTGAGGGAAACTCGATTGGACTTGAAACTACTGGCTCTAATGGTGTAGAGCTGGAGATGGTTTCTAGAATCTGTCCAATTTGTTCATCTGAAACATTTGAATCACGATGCCCTAAATGTGGAGTACATACCAATATTCAACCATGGTGTTCTCATGAAGACTGTGGGCGACCAGTTGATTCTAACACTGGGATGTGTCAATATAGCCACGATGTGAACCTTATTCGAGTAACTAAAAAAGTCCAAGTAGATATAACAGCTCTAATCAATCGCGTCAAGACGGAGGTCAGTGAGTTTGAAGCGCATGGTGTCCGTGGTGTTTTAGGCCTCACTAGCGACTACAAAATTCCTGAGTATCTTGGAAAAGGTATTCTCCGAGCAAAATATGATGTATATTGCTATCGTGACGGAACAGCACGTTTTGATGCAACTGATGCTCCATTAACGCACTTCACTCCAAGAGAGATAGGTACTCCAGTTAGTCGCCTACATGAGCTTGGCTATGTCACAGATCAATATGGAGAGCCTCTAATCACTGATGATCAAGTTGTTGAACTCAGGGTTCAGGATATCATTGTGCCAGAGAATTGCGCGATGTACTTGGTAAGAGTCGGACGGTTCATTGACGACTGTCTAGAAAAGATGTATGGCTTAGATAGGTACTACAAGTTTGATGTTCAAGAGGATGTCATTGGACAACTTGTCATTGGTCTTGCACCTCATACATCAGCTGGAATTATTGGTCGTATTATTGGATTCACAAATGCCAGTGTTTGCTATGCCCATCCTTATTGGCATGCAGCTAAGAGAAGAAACTGTGATGGTGATGAAGATGCGCTCATATTAGTCCTTGACGCACTTCTCAATTTTTCAAAGAGTTATCTTCCAGCTGGCAGAGGTGGTCTGATGGACGCACCTCTTGTCCTGTCAGTCATTCTTAAGCCAACTGAAGTTGATGATGAGAGCCATAATATCGAAGTCTGTAGACGATATCCTGCTGAGTTCTACAATATGGTAGCAGAAGCGAGGCCTCCTAAGGATGTAGAGAAACTAGTCGACATTATTGCATCCCGACTTAATTCAGCTGCGCAGTACGAAGGATTTGGATTCACACATAGTACATCATCATTCGACTCTGGTCCCAAAAATACTAGATACAAGATATTGGGTAGCATGGATGAAAAATTGAACGCTCAACTGAAACTTGCTACTCTTATCTCAGCAGTTGATGCAAAGGATGTTGCTGAGCGTGTGCTATCGCATCATTTCTTCCGTGACATTCGAGGTAATCTGAGAGCTTATTCTACACAGAAAATTCAGTGCCAGAAGTGTCGAAGGATCTATAGACGTATTCCTCTCTCTGGTAATTGCATATGTGGGAGTAAACTCTCTTTGACAGTCAGGCAGAAGAATATCTCAAAATATCTGGACGTGACCAGAAAAATCATCGAAGAGCATGGCCTTGATCAGTATCTGCAGGAACGGCTGAAACTCATTAGAGTTTCTTTAGACTCACTTTTCGTATCAGAACAGACCTCATTAACTGACTTTGATATCTTCGAGCCTTAGTCCCCATTTTGTGACTCAAGAGCTAGAGGTAGTAAGTCTTGGTCCTCAATCATGCCTACAAGACTTCCAGTAACAGACAATACGGGTGCCTGATCGATTTCTTCGTTCCTGAGTGTTCTTACACATTCCGATACCGTAGTGATTTCGGTGAAGTTAATGATGTTCTTAGTCATCACTTCTTCAACAGCTTTGCTTGGCAATCGAAGAAGTTTCTTGGTGACGACAAGGAAATCTTTCGAAGTCCATCCCCAATCGACTGCACTATCTGTACCGCTGAAGGTCTGTGAAATGTTATCTTCAACTGTAACCTCGGAGAGGCGAATGAAATCGCTCACAGTTATCACTCCGGTCACGCCACCTCCTTCACTAAGCACAACAAGGCTATTTTTTCCAGCCATCTCCATTATCATGTATGATAGGGAAATGGGCGTCTTCTCCCAGACAGCAGTCAATGTTCGTGTAACAAATTTGGAAATATCCATTGAGCCATATTTCTCGTCATTTTCAAGAGTCGATCCTAGAATATCTGGGATTGAAACTAGGCCAACAAGCTCATCTTTTTCAACAACAGGAAGTCTTCTGTATTTTTTCTCAATCATTATCTTCAGAGCAGTCCTGATATCAGTCCTAGGAGTCACGGTTTCCGGGTTTCTCACCATGAGCATTGCCAGCTGATTCTCATCCGCCTTACGGAGAAGATCAGTTCTAGTCACCATCCCTACTAGTGACTTGGTTCCCTTCTTTACAACAGGAACACCGTTTATTTGCTTCTCAGCCATAAGCTGAAGAACATCTTCTCTAGTTCCTGGTACAGACACGTATACTACGTCCGATTGCATGCAATCCTTGACCATCATTGTTAGGACTACTCCGGTTTATAGAAACTTGAGCACTCATCAAATCACATGGATATTGAAGTACTCCAGTGGAATTGATGTAGATGGATTAGTATTTTTTTAGGTCACCTTTTATGGTTTTCCTTGTGCAAATCTACCATGGATTTTTTTTCAGACCTAGCAAGTAACTTAGTGCATTACTGAACCAGTGTATTCCCAAAGTAGTTAGTATAAGAATTATCACAAAAATTGGACTTGGTGTTAACAATGGTGATGCAAAAATCAGTGCCATGATAATGAATCCCGTTTGGTCAAGAAATGGTGACGGGTCTCCACTTTTTACATCTACTCTTCTTTTGATGAATGAACCAATCACATCTCCGGTTAGGGCTCCCAGTGACAAGAGAAATGCTACTGGAACATTAATACTCAGAACATAGTCCATCTCAGGTGTTATGGAAACAAACTGAGCAAGTAGTGGCTTTAGAAAAGGGGCTGCAAGAAATTGTCCTATCCCTGTGAGTGTTCCCAAAAAAACTCCTATGATGAACCCTCGAATTGTCTTACCATTGCCCAGTATGCGCCGGCCATCACGAAAATTCCTGCCACCATCAATCGGTTTTCCACCTCCACCTATTACAGGTGCCGCATTGGCAATCCATGCTGATAATCCAAGCCAGATTGAAAGTTCAAAGATGGCAAATTCCTCATACATCTAGTAATGCTCCGTGTCTGTCGTCGAGTTAACCAATTTCACTCTTTCTCATGGGGCTTCTCAGGTGATAGACCTCTCTCAATGAGGTAGAGTCGCCCGTCTGAATACTCTCCTTCAGGTACAATTCTTTGGATGATTCTCTCGCCTGTTCCTTGTGCAACCCGTAATTTTATTGTGTAATCTGACCAAAAGTCCAAGATGTTCTTTGCAACCGGTTCGAAGTCGTCAAAGCCCTTGATTTGAGCTCTCACCTGATTCAGAACTAACACAACAATATCTTTGTTTCTTGCTAGCCCCTTCAACAATCCAGCTTGCCTATTTAGCTCCCGGTGTTTAGCATAGTTTGTCTTCTTATCTTCGAGTTCTAGTCTATAGTATCTAGTCAAAGTATCAACTATAACAAGTTTCATGTCCGCTCGTAAATACAACTCTAGGTCGTCAATCAATGCTCCTTGCTCATCGAATCCCTTTGGGGCGAGAATTTTCACTTTATTTTCGATTTCACTGAACGATTTTGCAGTTATCTGTTCAAGTCGTTTGACTGGTGATGTGTTTTCAGAGTTGACATAGATTGTACCAAAATTAAGCCTGTGTGCATTTGAAACAAACTGGAGTGCTAGAGTTGTCTTTCCTGAGGCTGCATCACCATAAACATGTGTGAAAAAACCCGTGTGGAGACCGCCCTCAAGAATTCGATCAAGTAAAGATACCCCAGACGGAAGAATCAAATTCAATCCCACTGACTAGTTGTCATCACCTTCAAGTGATAAGCATATCTAGAAGGACAGATATCATGCTAAAGTGGCAGGTAGCGATTGCCACAGAGAACCCTAAAGTTCTCTATCTAGTCATTGAGCTCTTGAAAAAACTCAATCTCCAGTTTGAGGTCTGTACACCTGGCAATCCTCGATGTCAAGAGGCTAAAGTAGTTGTTTCAACATTAGAGGACTCCAGCAATCATAATTCTCTGGTCATTGTCAATGAAACAATGGACCCTGATTTTACAGCGATTGAGATCTTGGCAAAGCTAAATGATATTCAAGATCCTGCGGTTGCCGCAATAGGAGTTGATCCCGGAATGCGGTTCGGAATTGCTCTAGTCATTGATGGCATTGTTCTATTCAAAAGCTCACTAACAAGTCCCGGTTCCGCAGCTAGAATGACCTCTCGTTTGGAATCGTATGTCTATCATCTTTTTCCAAAATGCAAGATAATTGTACGAGCAGGAACAGGCTCAAAATTGTACACGGCCTTGTATCTCCGAACTATGCACGAAGAGTTTCCAAATCTGAATGTTGAGCTTGTTAATGAGCATCGAACAACATTATCAAGCGGCATAACCTCTGACCAATCCTCAGCAATTCTTATAGCTGGAAGGTCTGGACGATTGCATGAAGCGAGTGATAGAATTCTTGAACCAAAAGTAGGGTATGTAAGGTCTCTGAAACTATTTGTACAACGATTCACTCGAGGTAAACGTGAAATCACAACTGATGAAGCTCACGCAATTCTACTTGGAGAACTGTCTTTAGATCGTATTTTGTCAGGCGATTACTAAACAATAAAGAAACTCTCAACTTCATGTGAGGTTATTTCCGGATCATTTGGGATGATTTGAGTGACATCAGCTAACCAAGACGGGATGAATCTACTAAGATAGGACGTTCCAAACCGTTGGTCGAGCAATACAATCACACCTCTATCATCCAGTCTTCTTACAGGTCTGCCTGCAGCTTGGATTGCACGAGTCATTGCAGGGAGCACATAGGCATAATCTCTCCCTTTCTGATTGAATCTCGAATCGTAATAGTTGATGAGTGCCTCCATTCTTGGAGTGGGTTTAGCATAAGGGACTCCTACGACCACTACGCTTTCCATCGTTGTCCCTGGGAAGTCTCCCCCCTCAGAGTTTCGACCACCTTGTACCCCAAGAAGCACTGCTCCACCACGATCTCCTTCCTCTCTAAAAGCTTGAATCAATCTATCATTCTCAGCTCCTTTCATCCCTGGTTTTTCAATGAAGATTTTGCGTCGAATACGTTTCTCGAAACCGGCATCAATTAGAGACTTGCCTACTGAGTAGCTGGAAGTAAAGATTCCAGTGTTACTTGGAGTGGCATTTACGACAGCTACACATTGATCTACCATCTGCTCAAAAGTTGAATCACTTCTATTTTGGAATGATGTGTCTAAATCGCTGATGATTAGACCAAGCCTATTCTTTCTCGCGAAAGGGCTTTGAAAAGTTGCCTTGACGGCATCTGGTCCGAATCCTAACATTTCAGCATATGCATCCAATGGTGAGATGGTACCAGATATCGCTACTGAGCTATGCACCATGCTCAATACTTTTTCAGTAACTGATGTTGGATCCAATGCAACAAGGTCTATCGAAACTCTTCTGCTTTCTCCATAACCCCTACTGGAAGCTAATAGAAATGTGTAGTCCTTCCTTTCCGCGCATCTCAACCATCTAATCAGAAACTCGCTTACTCTGTGGATTGAAGAACGTGGAAATTTGCCTGCTTTTAATAAGCCTCGTCTGATTTTGGATCCTAAATCCTTCATGTGGGCAAGGATCTGAGGTTGATGCTCCAATTGAGCTATCTTAATTGCAGTTTCGACTATTTGTTTAGGATCTACTAACCTCTCATCAACCTGTTTCATATCTGAAGAGAGTTCCAAGACTGCCTTAGCCAGAGAACGAGTGAAGTCCTTCGAGGGTTCGTCATTATAGGTTATTGCTTCTCGGAGTGCTTGCCTTATTGTTCCTATGGTCAATGAGTCACTTGCCGAGTCAAGTGCTGTAGAAGGAACATTATGGGCTTCATCTTGCACTAGTACAATTTTTGATGGTGGTGTTTCAAGATCAGGGATGAACACTTCAAGTATCCAAGGGTCTAAGACATAGAGATATGAAAGAGCGACAACATCTACTACCTTTGCAAGACGTTTTGCGAGTTCATAAGGACATAATGATTTACTACTCGCAATTTTAGCGATCTCTGGGGCTGAAAGTACCTTCTTCGGCATATCTTCCAAAAGGTCTTCAGGATTTCCTGCCCGACGAAGATTCTCATAATAAACACATCTTCCCGTTGCTTTTAATTGACCACAGACTTCAGAGATTGGGGCAACGAAATCTGCATTTTCTAGTACAAAGGAATTCAAACACATGTGACGTCGTCCACGGAAAGAAACGCCGGAAACTTCCCTTTTACCTGATATTTCTTCAAGCTCTTCCATAACTCGATCAAGCTGTCTATGTGTTCGAGCGCAATACAGTATCTTTCCATCTTTCTCATTGACCCATGGCAACACACTGCTTAAGGTAACACAAGTCTTTCCAAAGCCATTTGGCGCTTCTGAACAAATATGAATACTGGCTTTGACAGACGCCTCAATTTCCTTCATCATTTGCTCTTGGCCTTCACGTGCTTCAGGATACGGAAAAAAGTCCATATAGCTCATAGAATCTTTGGACATTAGGGCTCTACAAATGTGTGCCAGTTACAGCCCTGATAATCCTGTTGCTTCTTCCCATCGCTTGCGTTAGTGATTTATCTGACCTTTTCATTCAGATAGTGATTAATTATGGAGTTTGATGATATATCTGAGTTCTCATCAGAAACGTCGGCAGGAACCATCAAAGTACGCATTATGCACATGACAAATGGGCTTCTAGTCCTAATCTCTGACTCAACCAAGTTTAGACTTGGTTTCTCTGCAATGGCTATCCCCCCGGGGCAAGGTCGCTCTGAACCCACATCAGTCGGATTCTTCACAAAGGAGATTGATAGTACGCTTGTAAGAACACTTGCTGAACGGGTGTCCTCATGGACTAACCAGACATGCATGCTTGTTGTAGGAATGAGTTCACTTTCTAGAGAACGAATGTTGGAGCTCATGTCTCTTTTGAGGGATCATTTTCTGACTTAATCTGTTCAGCCACTTCACGTACCCACTGACCAGTTTCATCTATCTCACAGAGAACTTCGATATACTCTTCCCAGCTTAATCCATTTGCTTTTCTCCAGCTCTCAAATGATGAATGGATATTGTCCAGTGCCTCTTGATGATAACGACAGAGGCTGCCTTCTCTTAAAGCCTCACGACCACAAATCGTACAGAGTTTCACTCTTCAGTTTCCTCCTGCCGTTTTTCGTTATTTTTTATTCGCCGCTCTTCGAGTGCTTTGAGCTCGTCTTTTCGCCCTGGGCAGTCTGCCCAATTGATACAGGTTTCCCACCTTCTACGTGCTGATACCACTTGGAACATCTGATACCCACAATAAGGGCATTTCTCATCTAGAGGCAACAAATCTCCTTTTTGTGGCAGAGGAAATGTCTGATCGCATTTTCCTTCACTATAGTTGGAACATCCTACGAACCGTTTTCCTGTCTTGGAGGATCTTATAACTCGAAGTGTCCCCTCTCCACACTTCGGACAAGCACCGAGTTCTTCCTTCGACTTCCAGTATCTCTGAAGACCATTTACAAGATCGGTCCCTATTTCTCCTTCCTGTGATTTGAAATTCTCAAGCAACTCTAAAAGCTCTACTTTTGCTTTCGATAATACATCATCTCTGTTTTTTGTTTCCTGTTGGATGTTATCCATCTCTCTCTCTAGTTGGCGTGTTAGCTCTGGAGATAAAATGTCTGGCATATATTTCTCAAGAGTTTCATAGAGGGCATACCCCAAAGTGGAAAGCTCAAAGTTATCATTGATTGTATATCCTCGTGATTTAATAGAGTCGACAATTCCGGCCCTAGTCGCTTTCGTACCTAAATTCTCCCGTTCTAAAAGCTTAAGCAGACTCGCTGGATTGAACCGTGGAGGAGCTTGAGTGTATTTATTCTCACATCTAACGGAGCTTAATAGAAGCGACTCCCCCTCTGATATCTTAGGAAGCTCTCTCTCGTTCGTTCTAGCATATACACCATAGAACTCCATCCATCCTGGTTTTAATACCCTAAGTCCTCTCAAATACAGCAGATGCTCATCATGTCTAATGTCAGCGCGAAGATGTTCTTTTACTGCAGCTTCACCAAAGAGTGCGAGAAACCTTCTCACTATTAGGTCGTAAATTTTCTTCTCACTAGGTGTTAATCTTCTTGTCGCCTTTGAACCTGTGGGGTGTATCGCGGGATGAGCCGGGTCACTTTTTTGCCCTTGTGCTGGAGTGAGATAATCTGTTCGCAACACTCGACTCACCAATGAAGAATAGTCTTTCATCTTACCAAGGCCATTGAGAATCTCCAGTAGATTCAGACTCGGTGGTAATTTCTCACTATTTGTCCTAGGATAAGAGATGAGTGCATCAAGATAGAGAGTTTGTGCAATTGCCAGTGTTCTGCTCGGTTTGAATCCAAAGTGTCGATAAGCCTCGGATTGGAGGGTGCTCAGATTAAATGGCGGATGTGGGTGCTGTGTGGTTGTTCTGCTGTTTATTGAATCTACAAATGCAGTAGTTCCATCCAATGCTTTTACAACTCTCTCAGCCTCACTTTTTGTGTCTATGCGCTTCTTTGAATACTCTAGTTCTATCTCTGAACCTCTGTGTACACTCTTTGCATGGATTACCCAGTATGGAAAAGGCACGAAGACATTGATCTTTTGTTCCCTCTCAGCTACATATGAAAGGGTTGGTCCTTGTACTCTTCCAGTAGAAACTATCTTGAACCAACCAGAAGTGTTCTTTATTGCGAGAGTCAACGCTCTGGTGAGGTTGATGCCATACAACCAATCAATCTCATGTCTCACGAAACCAGCTTCAATCATTGGGAAATCCAGCGTGTTTGACATATTCTCAAAGGCATGTTGTATCTCTGACTCTGTCAAAGTACTGAAAATCATGCGGTGAGCTTTCTCAGTATTTGCCTTGCAAGCATGTACTAATGTAAGATATCCGATCAGACTTCCTTCAATATCATAATCAGTTGCTACAACAAAGGTCTCGATATCCTTTGCAAGAGTTTTGATTAGATTGATGATTGGTTTTGTTTGGGTGGCTCTCTTTTCCACTTCATACTTTGGGACCCATAAAGTTTCCAATCGGGGATAATCCCACCCCTTCACACTTTGCTTTAGTTCGAATAGGTGTCCAAGTGCATATACAACGATTAGACTATCCGTTTCTCTTTTACACTCATAATAAGACACGCTTCGTTTCTTCACTTCAATCGGGGCTAGATTTTCGTCCAGAGCTATAGCTATGCGTTTAGCCGCAGTCGGCTTTTCAGTGATAATCATAACCTTGGACATCTTTCAATACCTCTATTCTCAGTCGTTATCACAATCAATAACTCATTCAAATAGCCATTGTGGCATACATACCAATCAATGTTAGTACAACTTTGCATATCGCGCAAGTCTTAAAAGCAGACGCAAAATGGGGACCGCTCGAGGTAAGATATTTGAAGCCTTGGTGGCCGAGATATATAGTAAAGCCAAGAGTGCGGCTCAGTAGACCCAGTTTCGGGATGCCTACTCGCCCTCCAGACACAGTCATATTTGGTATAATGTTTCTTGTTGTACTTTTCGTTCTCGGTGGTAACATCTACACGCTAGTTCGAACACCACCTGCTATCGCTGGAACTCAAAGTGGTGCTCCAATCGTTATTGCTCCAGGGATTGATCAGCAACTGGGAATGGAAGGAATCGTTGCTTCGGTAATCATTCTTGTAGGTGTTGTCGGTCTCGGACTAGTATATTATGCCTCTAAGTATGTCTTCCAGCCAGGCTATGCAACAAGGCTCATGATACTTGGAATGATAATGGCAGGTGTATCTTTTCTGGTCTTTAGCTATCTATGGAACATCAAAGCGGGTCTTCTATAGACTGCTCCTTGACCACAGGAAAGCAAACCATCGATTTATGACATAAATACATGGTCTATTCCTGTCCTCTCAAACAGACTGGAGATTAACTCCTGAGCTATCTCCAGTTTTATCTTCTTTCTCTCACTTGCAGGAAAGTGGTTCTCATGTCCTGGTTTCGACCATTTTCCAACACTAGTACCAAAATCCATACCAGCCAGGATGATTCGTTTTGGTGAATATTCACAGACTACATGACAGGCTCTATCTCCATCTGTGAACCCGCCCCATAGAAATGCCCTATTAGTTGGTTGAACCTGTGTGCTTCCTAAAACGTCTTTTAAAATAGGGACTGTAGACTTCACAATCTCTATGTTGTCACCGTGAGCGTGCACAATGAGAAGAGCTCCTGCAGCCTTTGCTTTTTTGAGGTGATCAAGATTTCCATCCAAATCCGTAATAATCACGTCA
>JAEORO010000230.1 GCA_016840855.1 Candidatus Thorarchaeota archaeon
AAAAAGTAACATCAGAAACTTCAGGAAGTATAGGAAATAATATTCTACTCATAGCCGTATGCCTTCTCATGGCCGTGAGGGAGTTCAAGGACGAAGCCCCCATAACACTAGACGAGATAGCAGATGTCTTTGAAAAATGTGGACACCGTGTTAATGTTAGGGCTATGGTACGAGAAGCCCTTCGACTCAAGTCATTAACAGGTTACGCTCCGGAAATACGTAAGCCGAAAGACTATGTTCCACGAGTACTTTCAATGTTAATGAACAATACACGAGTGTCCAGCAAGGTCAAGTCCCGTGGATGGGATCTCAAGTTGTATGAAAATGCACTCAGAGAAAAAATATCGACAGTCCTAGAAATGATACCATCATCAAAGCGTGGAGGTCGTAATCCATTCATATTCACAGTTTCAGTAGCCTATGCAAGTGATCGTCTAATAGCCGCGGAATATGGAAAAAGCCCTGTCCTGACCCAGAAATTGACATCAACGGCTACTGAGGTGGCAGAATATAGTATCAGAGACCATTTTGGAATGATGAAGAAGATTATCGAGCTCTCTGATGAGGTCGTACAGTGACTTGAGATTACAAACCAAGATTGCAATATTTGCAAATACATCAGCCAATGGAGAAGATTTTGAATGAAACAGGAAGCAATTATCATCCATTGCCCGGCGAATAGATGTGAAGGATGCCGCGAAAGAACCGAATCAATATGTCAAAAGCTTAATGCTTCGATAGAAGAATACGATAAGACCGTTGTTCTTACAGAAAAGGATCGTGGATTGCTGCATCTTTGGTTTCCAGAATCTGCCTCGCCGGACGATGCTCCTTGGTACTCAGATAGATGGGAGTCAGTATTCATTGGACCTGATAATAGTCTTTTTCATGAGCTTGATGAACTCGTTGACGTCTATTGCGTTGGACCCTATCTTTGTTTCTTCATGAACCAAGGCGATACTCATCAAGTCAGATACATGTGTATACCTATAGTAGGGACTTCTCTAGAGCTTTCGTTATTGAATGATCTTTCTAGTGAATTCAGGAGCTTTTTGAAGCCTATCTCTGGAGTTAGAGAACAAGCAACAGGACAGCAAAACCGAGTGGTGAAAGAAATTTCAGATTATGTCCAACAACACATTCCAGAAATAAATGAAAATACGAGAACAAGACTCTCACAAATCGCTGCTCATTCAATGAACATCTTAGGTCCCCTGATTCCGATTTTATTGGATGAATTTACGGAGGAGGTGTACTTTGATGGGCCGGACACTGCAGTGTATTTTGATCACCAAAAATTCGGTAGATGTATCACATCCATCACTTATAGCACAGAAGAAGTTCCAAGGATTATTACATTCATCAGAGCTGAAAGCAATCTGCACCTCGATAGGGGAAATCCATCTCTAAAAATGGAATTGAATCTATTAGGTATAGTTCTACGTTTATCTGCCAGTGTACCACCTCTTAGTACGGAAGCCCTCTATCTCGAGATTCGTCGTGCTCGAAGAGAACCATTCTCGATAAAGAGTCTTATAGAGAATAATACGATTACACAAGAAGCTGCGGCAATATTGATATTAGCTATTGTAAGCAGACTCAACATCACTATCACAGGAGGACCAGGAACAGGAAAAACAACCCTTCTGAATGCACTTGATATGATTACACCTCAGTGGTGGAGAAAAATCTACATAGAAGATGCGATTGAGAGCAGAGCGTTCGCAAATCAACATCAAGTTAGACTACAGGTTAATCCTGTTGATGACTATCATAAAATGTTGAATAAAAGTGAGGAGATAGTTAAATGTCTTCACCGATCACCGGATTATCTAGTTCTTGGTGAAATTCAAACCGCTGAACATAGCCAAGCTTTATTCCAAGCCCTAGCAGCAGGACTTCGTTCAATACAAACTTGTCATAGTGACTCAGCTTCTAGTCTAATATCAAGATGGAACATCGGGCATGACATTGAAAAATCCAGTCTTGGTATGATGGATCTTATTGTCACCTTGGAAAGACCGAAACCAGGAGAGTCGATACGTTATGTCAAGGAGATTGTTGAGATTCGTAAAGGTATGAAAAATGGATTGTTAGAATTCCTTGGCACGAATGTCTTGTATGATGCTGCGAATCCAAATGTGATGCATTGGGCACCAGATGGTATATTCCAGAATCTTGCAAAGAGTCTTGATATTGAAAATCATGAGATCGTTATCAGTGCACTAATAGAAGCAGTTCGAAATTGTAATGAAACAATGGATTTTGAGAAACTTGCTGAGAGAATGTGGTCATATGGACATCCGATGAAATTTACTGGTGTTATTTTTGGGTGATTGGATTGCAAAAGATGCAACAGTTCGAGAATTCTCAATTTCTATTTCTTTAGGACCTTAAAAGAGTCAAAGATGATGTAAACTTAGGGTGTATCCCAATGGATAATCAAAATCTAATTG
>JAEORO010000046.1 GCA_016840855.1 Candidatus Thorarchaeota archaeon
AATTGGTTTGGGTTTCGGTCTTGATTTGCTTTGGCTCAAATTTCCTCAACTCACTACAGCTAGATTGAACCGGTATAGCAACCGGCCTCACCTTCCATTGGAATAAAAATAATAGTGCATCACTTTCATATAAAACATAGGTAGAATCCTGAAAATAGTACAAAATCACGGACGTAATATCTCCATACTATTACAGAGATGATTCCGAGATAGCTGCTGAAAATAAAATTGAAGCAATAGTTTTGTTTGGCGCCAAACCACTACTGTAAAACTCTAGCAATGTATTCGTGTATAGAGTCTGAGTGTATTTTCTAAAATAATTGTTTGGAGTTCATCATCATCCATTCTCAATATTTGAGCCACTTCTCGAATTACAAGTGGGAGATTCAGTGGCGTATTTCGCATTCCTCTTTCTGGTGCTAGAACTGGACTGTCAGTTTCAATCAAAAGCCTCTCAATATTAACTGCTTTCACAAGTTTCTGTTTCTGAGGAGACCTGACTACAGAGGTTGGAATTGAAAAGTAATATCCCAGATCATTTGACGCCATTCTTGCCAGACTCGATTTTCCGTCAAACGCATGCATGTGTACTAAAGTCGCGTTTTCCTTCTCGAGAACTTCTAACGCCGCCCGTCCCGCGGACCTTGAATGGACTTGTATTGGGAGGCCTAATTCCTTCGATAAGTGTATCATATCAATAAATGCGCCTTTCTGCAACTCTCGTTCTTTATGGTCTCTTACTCCATAGTGGTCTAAACCGACTTCTCCGATGGATACAATCTCATCAGAATGTTTTCTAATCCATTGCTCAGCAAATTTCGTTTCAGTCCATTTTTCGGGATTGAGTCCTGCCGATGCAAAGACAAAATCATATTTTTTTGCAATCCCTAAATTTACGTCCCATTCATCTTTCTCTGTAGATGAGCTAATTATAGCAATCTTTAGGATTGATGCACTTCTGAGAATAGTGGCAAGGTCAGGCTCAAAATCGACGCTTGCTAGATGGCAATGCGTATCTATCATTCGTGCGCTTTCCAGCTCATTCACCTTCATTAATTTCCATTAATGTAAGTAGCATCCTTCTCCTAATTGTTCTATTTCAACAATCTCCTTCAATCTTCATCTTTCATACTCTGAGTAATAAATGAGAACACAATTTGGAGAACATGTTTGAATACGGAGGAATGTCATATTCAGCATCAATGATGACTACTCATCTTGTTGAACCCATTTTACAAAATCATATCGTGGAGGTAGGATGACACAAAGAGTGGGCGATACATCCTTTTTATGGGGTTCTTCTGCTTCAGTATAGAGTGCCTCATGAAATTTCTCACCAAATTCAGGTTTGCTAAAAACAATCTCTCCTTTGATGGTCTGCGCATCCAGCCATTCTTTTGCTACATCGACAACATTCCTGAGGTCTTTTTCAATTCCTCCGGGAATGAATATCTCGCCACCATTCATATATTCAAATGACTCAATAACGAACTCTACTGCACGTTCTATTGGTATGAAGTATCGAGTCATTGCAGGATCCGTCACTTGAATTTGTCCATCCCGTTTGAGCTGATTTTCCCACGCTTCGAAAACGTTGCCACGGGTTTGTATAACATTTGGAAAGCGGACAACACTAAGACGGATTTCACGGGTGCCCTTAACATAGTTCGTTGCCAACACAAGACGCTCACCAATCAACTTGGTAGCACCCATCAAGCTTGTAGGATTCACAGCTTTGTCAGTGCTAATATATAGAAATTTCATGATAGTACTTGTATCAAAAGCTGCTCGAATTGTGTTCTGAGTTCCGACCACATTAGTTTCTACTGCGTCAAATGGATTGTATTCGCATAATGGTACATGTTTGTAGGCAGCACAATGAATAACAAAATCGACTCCATGCATTGCCTCTTTTACTCGATGATAATCCCTAACACTCCCTAGGAAGAAGCGGACATTAGGATTGCCCTTTAACCGCTGTTGAAGATGCCAAATACCATACTCGTCACTGTCAAATACACGAACAATATTTTCTTTGGATTCTAACAAATATTCAACAATTGATGATCCTATTGCACCTGCTCCGCCAGTTATCAGATAGATAGATTTTGCTTTTGTCATATGAAGTCAACACCTAGCCAATTGGATTTTCTTTTTTCGTTTTCGGTTTCTTGGGTCCATTTATACCATTATTCCACGGATGGTAGTATCTTTAGAGAGCAGCTCGAATAGATTTACAGACTGATTCAACTTCTTCTGAGGGCATATCGGGATAGAGAGGTAAAGTTAGAACTGTGTCAGCAATTTCTTCGGTGATTGGTAGGTCGCCCCTCTTAAAACCCAAATCTGAATAGAATGAAGTCAGATGCGCAGGGTCGAAATAGATTTTCGTAAGGATTCTATCATGCGTCAATCGTTTTCTTGCTGCTTCTCTTGTAATATTGTTTTGAAAACGAATTGTATACATCTGAAAAATATGAGTAGAACCATCAATGGATTTAGGACAAGTTATGGGCATGTCTGCCAGTAACTCATCGTAGATTCGAGCAACCTCCTGTCGTTTCTGTATGAGCAATGCGAGCTTCTTTAGTTGGGATCTGCCCAACTCAGCGGTGATTTCAGACATTCGCCAATTATGACCAAGTGTGATATAATCAAATGATTCAGAAGATGAGAAATAGCCACCTTGATCTGTTCGACCATGTGATCTTAAGAGATTAAGCGCTTCCATGATGTTCTCATCATCAGTTACAACCATACCACCTTCGCCGGTTGTTACAACCTTGTTTCCGCAAAAACTGAACATAGCAGCAATGCCGAAAGACCCAACAGGCTTTCCTTTATAATATGTGCCAAGAGATTCAGCTGCATCTTCGATAACAAGGATATCGTGCGCATCAGCGATTTTTATAATCTCATCAATTTTACAACTAGCCCCACCATAGTGAACTGGAATGATTGCCTTAGTATCAGGAGTTATTTTCCTCTCAACATCTACAGGATCAAGACCAAAGCTCTCCTCTTCTATTTCAGCGAATATTGGCTTTGCACCGGCATGAACCACTGTATTGCATGTTGATATGAATGTGAAAGATGGGACAATAACTGAATCACCATGCTTGATTTTCAATGCGTTCAAAATAGCAAGTTGACCAGAGGTTCCAGAATTGAATGCTGAAGCATATTGACGGTTTGCTTTCAATGCAACTTCGTTTTCAAAAGCCTTGACAGAGGACCCACCTGTCCAGTACATACCTCGCCTGATCACATTACTAACTGCTTCTATATCTTCATTATCATAATAAATTCTGTAAAGCGGGATTCTCCAGTCATCTGACATAGTCCTCACCATAGCTGTTGCTGGTTAGATGTATCTAACAGTTATACTCTTCGAAAGTAGGAGAATGATTGACATCTTAAGTACACGCTTCATATCGTTTAATCTAGGGTACATTGCAATCATGGTTTATTTTGAATTCTTACTGGTATCCCATAGGCAACGACATCATTGGGGATATCCCTGTTGATAAAACTAAATGCTCCAATAATTGCACCTTCGCCAATTATGACTCCTGGCATCACGATGGTATGAGACCCAATTTTTGCATTCTTCTTGATGACAACTTTGCCTGTTTTGTTGTCGATGGTGGAGTGTGAGTATATCGAGCAATGTGAACCAATTTCAACTCCTTCTTGGATTTCCACCCCATATCGTGCATTGATATATGTGAAAGAACCAATGTCCGTATTGTCACCTAATTTTAGATTTTCATGATACTGGCATTTCCAGTTCCATTTCGTCATCCCATTTTCATCAAACTCGGGGAATTTCCAGTCTGGGAATCTCTTAGTCATAAATATCACCATCTTTTAGTAAGTCATCTTCTTTTGAAGAAGTCTGTTATCCAATCTAATTTTTGAAATGACTTCGATGATTCTCTTACTCGCATTTCCATCACCATAAGGGGATTCTTTCCTACTAACAGTTTGTAGAAAATCATGATCTAACATGGATTTTCTTATTGCATCTTCAATTTCCTTTCTATCATATCCGACATCAATAACATTTCCAGCTCTCTCCCGGCCCATTTGTCGAGTACCAATGCAAACAAAAGGGATACCGAGAGATGGTGCTTCAATTATTCCACTACTTGAGTTACCAACGAAAGTCGCGGACATTCCAAGAACTGCCAAATAATCAACGT